>CAYRYT010000023.1:0-18872 GCA_964428625.1 uncultured Oscillospiraceae bacterium
AATACTGGCCCTCCTTCAGGTACAGCAGCTTCTCGGCGTAGACCTTGGGATACTTGTCCCCCATGGTCTGGGAGCCGTTGCGGATGGTGATGAGGGAAAACCCCATCTTGTCAAAGTCGCCCATGCCGTAGTCGGTGATGTCCCAACCCAGGCAGCAGTCACGGACTTCGTCGTAGTCGTGGCCCTTCGTCTTCCACTCCTCGGGGGTGAAATGGCAGAAGGGGGGCAGGTAGCAGTGGTACTTTTCGCACATGGCTTCCAGCTCACGCAGGGCCTGGTTGATTTCGGAACGCTTCATAATCGTCTCTCCTTTTGATGTTGGTGATAGGGGGAGCGGGGGTCTTTCTTTTGCGTACATCCATTATGACGGATAAAGGGGAAGAACTCAAGTTCTTTTGTTATGGAAAAATGTTGCAATATTGCGAATCTTGTGGTACAATTAACCCGAACTGAGCGAATGTACCAAAGAAAGGATTGTGATTTTGTGCAATGTGTTTGTCGGGATGATCGTCTGCCTAACGGCTTTGAGGAGCGATTTCTCTTCTCCCCGGAGCGGCCCTATTCCATCACCATCAAACAGTTTCCCACGGAAGATGTGGTGCCCATGCACTATGCGGAAACCATAGAGATCCTTCTGTGCCAGGACCTGCAGGGGGAAATCGTCATTGACAGCCACCACTACACCCTGAGCGGGCGGCAGGTGTTTGTCATTCCCCCGGTCACGGTCCATTCCAACAATGTGCGGCCGGGCATGGGGATGATGTATGTGCTCAAGATCAGCTTTCCGGATATGGCGAACTATCTGAATCTGCACAATATTCTCAGCCTCTCCGGCTGCCAGATGAACCAGCTGAAATATCTCTGCCCGGCCTATGACACGGTGGAGGGCATCGTCAAGGGCCTGGTGACCCACGATGGGGATATGCCCCGGTGCCTGGCCCTGATCCTGGCCCTGTTTGTCACCCTCTCCCATCATGTGGACCGGGACCGGGGCAATACGCCGGTGAATGCCCGGTTCCAGGAATCCAGCCTCCAGGATCTGATCCGCTGGACGCACGAAAACTACGCCCGGAAGATCACCATTGACGAAGTGGCCAATCTGACGGGCTACAGCAAATACCATTTTTGCAGCCAGTTCAAGGCCCAGACGGGGATGAGCTATATGCGCTATCTCAACAGTGTCCGCATGGAGCATGCCTGCCTGATGCTGCGCAATGGGGAATCTGTGCAGACGGTGTGCCATAATGTGGGATTTGAAAATGTATCCCATTTTATCCAGGTGTTCAAAAGCATCCGCCATATGACCCCCAGGCAATATGCCAGCCAGGAAGGCAAATCCGAGGCCCAGGGAGTGACAGGGGAGGAAAGCCGGGAATAGCAGCTTGACCTTTATCCACTTTCTTTGTATAATGGGATCACAACACAATGGAGAGAGGATGCTTATGATGGTGATTTCCGGTTCCGGGGATGCGACCCTCGCCTTTGCCGGGGAGGAGCTGCGTGCCCATCTGCAACGGCTCCCCGTTTCGTTCCCGCCGGATTATCCGGTGTCGTTGAAGGTGGAGCCGAGCCTGTGCGGCCATGGGGATAGCTATCGCTATTGCTTCGCCGCCGGGGCAGGCACCGTTGCGGGAAGCAATCCCCGCAGTGTGCTGCTGGGGGTGTACGCCTATTTGCGGGATCTGGGCTTTGTGTTCCGCCTTCCCGGGGCGGAGGGGACTTATGTACCCACTCTGACCCAGCAGAAACTGCTGTACCGCCGGGAAACCAGCCACACTCCCACGTTTTTTCACCGGGGCGTGTGCATTGAAGGGGCGGATTCCCTGGAGAATGTGCTGGATTTCCTGGACTGGCTCCCGAAAAACGGGTATAATACCTTCTTTGCTCAGTTCAAAAAGCCGGATGTCTTTTTTGAACGCTGGTACGAGCACCAATTCAATCCTACCCTCCCCCGGGAGCCCCTGGACCGGGCCCGGCTGGACGAAATGGAGTCCCAGATCTTCCGGGCCGTGGCCCTGCGGGGGATCCTGGCCCATCGGGTGGGCCATGGCTGGACCGCCGGCGCCCTGGGCTATGCCGGTCACGGCTGGCAGGCAGAGCGAGAACCGCTGCCCCCGGAAAAAGCCGAGCTGGTGGCCTGCATCGGGGGGAAACGGGAGTTGTTCGGGGGCGTGCCCACCAATACCAACCTCTGCTATAGCAATCCCCGGGCCCGGCAGGCGCTGACCGATCAGGTGGTCGCCTATGCCCAGGTCCATCCGGAAACAGATTACCTTCATTTTTGGCTGGCGGATTGTGCCAATAATCTGTGTGAATGCCCGGACTGTGCCGCCTCGACCCTCAGCGATCAGTATGTCCATATCCTCAACCAGCTGGACGAAGCGCTGACCCGGAAGGGGCTGGGGACGAAGATCGTTTTCCTCCTCTATCAGGAGCTTTTGTATGCGCCGCTTACCGCCAGGGTGCAAAACCCGGAGCGGTTTTGTATGATGTTTGCCCCCATCAGCCGCACCTTTGAAGCCGCCTATCCCAGACAATGTCCCCGGCAGCCGATCCGGCAGCTGATCCGCAACCACTTCCGGATGCCGGAGACGGTGGAGGAGAATCTGGCCCATTACGGCAGCTGGAAGGATGTTTTCCCCGGGGACAGCTTTTTCTATGACTACCCCCTGGGGCGTGCCCACTATGGGGATTTTGGCTATATGAAGATCGCCAGGGTGATCTATGCGGATATCCATGCCCTGAAGGGCCTGGGTGCCAACGGCTATATGAGCTGCCAGGAGCTGCGGGCCATGTGCCCCACCGGCTTCCCCAATTTCGTCATGGGGCAGGCCCTTTTGGATGAAACCATTCCCTATGAGACCCTGCGGGAAACCTACTTCCGCGCCATGTTCGGCCGCTCCTGGGAGGCGGTGGCGGAATACCTGGAACGGCTCTCCGCACACAGCGATACCGATTACCTCAACGGCCATGGCCCCCGCCATGCCCCGCAGAAGCAGGCCGCCTACCGCCAGATTCAGCAGACGGTGGCGGATTTTCTGGAGGCATTGCCCGGCCTTCGGGATACGGATCCCCAGTACCGGAAGAACTGGGACTTCCTGGAATTCCACGGCGGCTATACCACTTTGTTTGCCGAGGCGTTGGCAGACCTGTGTGGGGACACCCCGGAGCGGGTGGAGACCAGCTTCCGGGCGCTGTGCGACTATATCCGCAGGGGAGAACCTGCCTGGCAGCCCCGGCTGGATGTCTACCGGGTCCAGGAGGTGGCGACCCACTATACCGGTTTCCCAATGCCCTAAGCATGAAAAAGAATATCCATTGAGGAGGAAATGAAGAATATGAATCACACACAGACCCACCCCGAGATCGATGTGGTGGCCCTGGGCGAGATGCTGATCGACTTTGCCTGCGTCAGCACCGATGCCGACGGCTACCCCACCATGGCGGCCCATCCCGGCGGCGCACCGGCCAATTTCCTGGCTGCTCTGACAAAGTACGGCAAGAAAACGGCTTTGCTGGGCAAGGTCGGCCAGGATACCTTCGGCAAGTTGCTGCTGGGCACCCTGGACCAGGCGGGGATCGAAACCGGTGGTATTATCCAGGATCCGGATACCTTCACCACCCTGGCCTTCGTCACCATCGACGAGACGGGTAACCGGGAATTCTCCTTTGCCCGCAAGCCCGGTGCCGATACTCGGATCCTCTTTGAGGAGCTGGATCTGTCCCTGATCGACAGCGCCAAGGTTTTCCATTTTGGCACCCTGAGCCTGACGGATGAGCCTGCCCGTTCCGCGACCTACCAGGCCGTGGCCTATGCCAAGTCCCAGGGGAAGCTCATCACTTATGACCCCAACCTGCGCAAGCCCCTGTGGCACAGCCTGGAGGAGGCAAATACTCAGATCCTGTGGGGTCTGCACCAGGCGGATGTGGTCAAGATCAGCGACGAGGAAGTGGAGTTCCTGTGGGGCTGCTCCCCGGAGGCCGGTGCGGACATGCTCCTGACGGAGTACGGCGTATCCCTGGCCATGGTCACCCTGGGCCCAAAGGGCGCCTATCTGAAGAACCCCCAGGGCGCGTGCTATGTGGTCAGCCCTAAGGTCAGCCCGGTGGACACCACCGGTGCCGGTGATATTTTCGGCGGCAGCGCCGTGAGCCGGATCCTGGAGCTGGGTGTGGCTCCCGCAAGCCTGACGGTGGAGCAGATGTCCCAGGTGGGCAGCTTCGCCTCCACGGCGGCAAGCCTCTCCACGGAGAAGCCCGGCGGCATCCCCAGCATTCCCGAGGAGACCCTGGTTCGCAGCCGCATGGCCTGATAGAGAGAAAGCGGCGTAAAAAGGGAGCTGTTGCAGATTTGCAGCAGCTCCCTTTCTATCAGGTCTTAAATTCCAAATCAGTAGTCGATGCGGCCGGGGGTGGCGATCTCGTCCATGGTGTTGGTGTTGCAGATGGAACCGTTGGGACGGCGCTTGGTGATGAGGCTTTCCTCCTCCAGCTCGGGGATGGTATCCACCTGACTGTCGGCGAAGGCCCGCATCTTCTCACCGGCGGTGGACATCCGGGCGGCGATACCGCCCAGGCGGACCTCCAGGATCTCAAAGCCGTTGGGCTTGTTGGTGGATTCCCACAGCTGCCGCCAGATCAGGCGCAGGGTGTTCAGGGCCTCCACCGTGGCGGGAATACCGTCGGCCAGTGCGGCAGCCAGATCCCGGTCCTTGCCCCGGATGGCATTGCCGGCATTCTGGTGCCAGACGCACTTCAGAGCCAGGGCATTGGCCAGAGCGGTGTAGAAGTCAAAGAGCAGGGCATACCGGGGATTCTCCTGGGCGTACCGGGCAAACTTGGGCACCAGCGCGCTGAAATGGGAGGCCAGGTCATAGCCCTGGGTGTCCGCCTCAAACAGCTGGATCAGCGGATCCTGGTAGAGCATGAACTTGCAGGCATTGACAGGATCGGAAACATTGTCCTTCATGCCGGGCATATAGTTCAGCAGGCTGATATCCAGGAAAGCCTGGGGATCCGCGTCGCAGCACCGGCGGAACCGGTCGGCCAGGGCCTGAGCGTCGTAGACACCGGTGTAGGTCATCTCGCCCCACAGCTGCATACCCAGCAGAGCGGCCTGCATATTGGTCTCGCCGCCGTTATCTCCCCAGGCGGTGGCCAGAACCAGGGGAACCCCCGCCTTCATGCAGGCGGTCAGGCCGGAGACGGTGTTCTGAATGGTGGTGGGGTAGTCCACAGCCGGGCCGGTCCAGGTCCAGAGGCCGCCGGCAAAGACCGTGGGCACGGGGAACTGGGCGTGCTTGTACAGGGCGTCGGCGTAAGCCTCCTCCTTCGGCTGGTAGTAGTCCCAGTACATCAGGGTGATGCGGGGATCCACGGCGGCCTTGGCGCTCTCGGAGGGGAGTCCCTCACTGTGGTAGTCGTGGCCGTCCAGATGGAAGTACATATCGCTCCACATCATGGCCTTCAGGCCGTACTTGTCGCAAATTCCCAGCACCCGGCTCAGGTGGCGGCCAATGACCGCGTGGGGATTCTCGTAGCCGTAGCGGGTCAGGTGGGCACCCAGTCCCACACCGAAGGCCTCGTCCATGCCCAGGTGGATCCGCTTGGAGCGATAAGGAGCGGAGGCGGCCCGGATCATCTGCTCCAGCAGCACATAGGTCTCGTCCAGATCTGCCAGCAGCACCTCGTCGTTGTCCCGCAGGTGGGAGAAGGCAGGCCAGTGGAGGATCCGCTTCAGATGGCCCAGGGCCTGGATGCAGGGGCACAGCTCGATGCCGAACAGGTCAGCGTAATCGTCCAGTGCCTTCATTTCTGTATAGGTGTAGCGTCCGCGCTTATAACCAAAGAAGGGCTGCTCGGGGACCTCATAGGTATCCTCCGTGTACATCATACCCATATTCAGTCCCATCAGGGCCATCCGGCGCAGAATGCTCCGCAGAGCATCGGGCTTCAGCACGGCGTTGCGGGAGCAGTCGAACATGACACCGGCGGTCTCAAACCGGGGACTCTCGGAAATGTCACAGGGGGTCAGGGGCAGGGGAATGCGGCTGAGGGCCCGGTAAAAGCTGATGGGGGTCTGCCAGGTCAGCTCCACCCGGGTTCCGTCGGATACAACATGGATGCCGTCGCCCTGGGTGCAGTGGATCTCCAGACCGGACTCGCAGCAGACCATGCCCAGTTCCTGACGCAGCTCCGCCAGGGCCTGCTCCCAGCACCGGGGCATCTGCCCGGTGAGATGGATGTTGGTAGTCATAATAGGAAGACTCCTTTCGGTGAATGTGTCCATGAGTCAGAACACAGAATTACTGGTATTATCCCGGAAATTCTGGGAATTGGAAAGTACCCAAAGGATACATTTTGAAAAAAACGGCAGGTTGCATAAAAGACATAGCCTGAATATGTGCAATGCGCTGAAAACTAATAGGAGAGGGCCAAAAGCTCATTGGCCAAAGCGATGGAAAGGCGAGATTATTGCACTACAAAGTAGCTTTTTTGCACTTTCTCCTTTGGTGGTTTTTATGTATAATACTCCAGGTAAACGAATTGTCAATCTTGTGCTATTTGACGACTGTATTATTGAGAAGGGGATGAATGGTGCCATGTCCGTACCAAAGATGCAAGAAAAGAAACCTAAACTGGGGAAGAAAGGGCGCCTGAAATGGACCCGGGATGATACAGAGCTGACGCTGCTGGCCCTGCCGACTACGGTCTGGTATCTGATTTTCTGTTATCTGCCTATGTTCGGCGTGATCCTGGCGTTCAAGGATTATAAGATCCAGCCCGGCGCCGGCTTCCTGGAGAGTCTGCTCAAGAGTGAGTGGATCGGCTTCCAGAACTTTGAGTATTTCTTTAACCTGCGGGATTTCCCCATGATCCTGCGCAATACCCTGCTGTATAACCTGGTTTTCATCGTGCTGGACATTGTCCTGCCCGTGGGCTTGGCTATTATGATCAGCAACATTTATTCCAAGCGTAAGTCCAAGGTCTATCAGACCCTGATGTTCATGCCCCACTTCATGTCCTGGGTCGTGGTCAGCTACTTTGTCTATGCCTTCCTGGTCACTGACAAGGGCCTGGCCAATGCGCTGCTGCGTTTCCTGGGGAAGGACACGGTGAACTGGTACTTTGACCCGGATGTGTGGCCTTGGATCCTGGTGCTCATGCATGTGTGGAAGACCATCGGCTACAGCATGGTCGTCTACCTGGCCTCCATCACCGGTACCGACACCAGCCTCTACGAGGCGGCGGTGCTGGACGGCGCTTCCAAGTGGCAGCAGGCCCGCTATATCACCCTGCCCGCCCTGCAGCCCATTATCATTATGATGTTTATTCTGGCAGTTGGCCGGATTTTCTCCTCTGACTTCGGTCTGTTCTACCAGGTGACCCAGGGCGCAAGACAGCCCCTGACACCTGTAGTTGCGACCTTTGATGTGAAGATTTACCAGATGCTGAACTCTGCCACCACAAGCCTGGGCAAGACCACCGCGGCCTCCCTGTTCCAGTCCGTGGTTGGCTGCATCACCATCCTGATCGCCAACGGAATTGTCCGGAAAGTGGACAAGTCCAGCGCTCTGATCTAAACAGGAGGTGGATTAAAATGGCAAAAATTACCAATGAAAATGTCAGCCGCCTGAACCGGATCCAGCCGGTGACCAACGCGATCTTCAATACGATCTTCCTGCTGCTGGCTATGATTTGCTTCCTGCCCATCGTGTTCATCTTCGTCATTTCTTTGACGAAGAACGATGTCATCCGTACTGAAGGCTACAAGCTGTTCCTCAAGGCTGAGGAGTTCTCCACCGATGCCTATGTCTATCTGTGGAGCCAGCGCAAGACCATTCTCCACGCACTGTGGGTCTCCGTGTATGTTACTGTCCTGGGCACTGCCATAGGCGTGGTCCTGACCACGGTGATGGGCTATGTCCTGTCCCGCCGGGAGCATAAGCTCAACGATTTCCTGACCATCCTGGTGTTCATTCCCATGGTGTTCAGCGGCGGTATGGCTGCCAGCTATGTGGTCAATACCCAGATCCTGAACATGAAGGATTCGATGTGGATCCTGATCCTTCCTCTGGCTGTGTCCAGCTGGAATGTGACCATCTCCCGTACCTTCTTCCGTTCCACCATTCCCGACTCCATCATCGAGTCGGCCAAGATCGACGGTGCTTCCCAGCTGACCATCTTCACCAAAATCGTCATGCCCATTTCCAAGCCTGTTCTTGCAACCATCGGTCTGTTCCTGGCCTTTGGCTACTGGAACGACTGGTTCCAGGCACAGCTGTACATCACCGACGATAACCTCAAGTCCCTGCAGGCTATGCTGAACTCCATTCAGAACAATGTGGACTATCTGACCAAGAACCCCACGGCCATGCTGACCTCTACCGCGGATCTGAAGAAGAATATGCCTCAGGAATCCGTGCGAATGGCCATTGCCTTTGTGGTGGCTGTGCCCATCGCCTGCATCTATCCCTTCTTCCAGAAGTACTTCATCTCCGGCCTGACGGTCGGTGCGGTGAAGGGCTGAGGAAAAACCGATTGTTGCGGCCAAAAGGGCCGTTGCAATAAAACAAATTTTCAGGAGGAAAAACAAATGAAGAAGATTCTCGCACTGCTTCTGGCTGTTGTCATGGTCGCTTCCCTGTTCGCAGGCTGCGGCAAGACCGAGCCCGAGGCACCCAAGACTACCGAGGCTCCCGCTCAGGCTGAGACCCCCAAGGATACTGAGGCTCCCGCCACCACCGCCGAGATCCCCGAGCTGAAGTGGGTCGCTGTTGGCAGCGGTATGCCCGCCAACTACGATTCCTGGAAGGCTAAGGTTGACGCTTACCTGGAAGAGAAGATCGGTGTCCATCTGGACATGCAGATCATCGGCTGGGGCGACTGGGATAACCGCCGCAGTGTCATCGTCTCCACCAACGAGCCCTACGACCTGATGTTCACCAACATGGGCACCTTCGTTTCCGACGTGAACATGGGCGCTTTCGCTGACATCTCCGATCTGATCAGCGAGACCCCCGGCCTGACTGACCTGATTCCCCAGGCTTACCTGGACGCTTGCAAGGTCAACGGCGGCCTGTACGGCATCCCCGCTTACAAGGATTCTTCCATGACCAACTTCTTCGTGTGGTCCAAGGCTGATGTGGATGCTTACTATCCCGAGTATGCGAACGCTCACACCCTGGCCGAGATCTCCGAGGGCCTGTATGCCCTGAAGGCCGGCACCGGCAGACCCGCTTTCATGATGAACAAGGACGGCCTGTCCTGCGTCGTGGGCAACAAGTATGATGCTTGCTCCCTGGGCGATGTGGGTATCGGTATTGCTTACAACGGAGGCACCGAGTTCGTTTCCGTCTACGAGCAGCCCGATGTCCTGGCTGACCTGGCTCTCCTGCAGAGCTGGTACAAGGACGGCCTGATCAACGCTGACGCCGCCGTTCTGGGCGAGATCAGCGGATCCTACACCATGGGCGTTGCCCAGGGCTGGCCCTCCGCCGCTAAGGGCTGGGGCGAGAAGCGTACTGAGGAAGTCGTTGTTTCTCAGTTCGAGAACACCGTCGTTTCCAACGATACCGTTCTGGGTTCCCTGACCTGCATTGCTGCTTCCTCCAACTACAAGGCTGAGGCCCTGAAGCTGCTGGAGCTGGTCAACACCGACACCACCGTCCGTGATATGCTGTGGTACGGCGAAGAGGGCGTGAACTTCGAGTATGTCGACGAGAACGGCACTCAGAAGGTCCGCAAGCTGAACGCCGACTGGACCATGGCTGCTTACACCCAGGGTACCTTCTTCGTCGCTACTCCTCTGGAGGGTGAGGAAGGCTACGGCGAGGTCCAGGAGCAGAATGCCAACGCTATCGCTTCTCCCGCTATGGGCTTCAGCATCGACACCTCCAAGATCGCTGACAAGATGTCCGCTGTCCAGGCTGTCTTCGCTGAGTACAAGGGCCTGATCCTGACCGGTACCGGCACCCAGGACGACATCGACGCCATGGTCAAGGCCATGCGTGATGCCGGCATGGATGACATCCTGGCCGAGGTCAACGCTCAGTACAGCGCTTGGAAGAACTAATTCAGTTCCTTCAATAATACCTACTTAGCGTAATACGCGGTGGGGTGATTGCTCCGCAATCACCCCACTTTTTTAAAAATCCGGGGGGATTCCATCCCGGGGCTGTTCCTAAGCCAGATTCCCTGACACGATTCGTCAGAGGATCTGTCCTGTGAACAGACACATACAAAAAATGAGGGAAATGCTTATGTATTTTATTGACAAACGGCTGCAGGTCATCTGCAACCAGCTGGGAATGTTCCGCTTCTGCAACACCCAGCCCCTGACGGATTGGCAATATAAAAAGGGTCAGTTCTTCCGCCCGGAGGAGGCGGATGCTTCTGCCGAGCCCTGGGAGTCCTTCGACGCCCAGACCATGCGCTGGTACTCCAACTATGTGGGCACGGACCAGTTCGAAGGCAAGTTCGAAGGTCAGGCTACGGATTTCAAGGGGATCCTGGGCAGCCACTATTGGTTCCGCAAGGAAGTTGTCGTGCCCCAGTCCTTTGCCGGCAAGGCGGTCTGGTTCAAGATCCACACCGGCCTTGAGGAGTGGGATGATGGCAAGAATCCCCAGTTCCTGATCTTTGTCAACGGCGAAGTCCGCCAGGGCGCGGATATCAATCACCGGGAGATGAAGCTCCTGGACTGCGCCCAGGGGGGAGAGGTCCTGACGGTGGATATCCAGGCCTATACCGGAACCCTTCACCGGGAGTTCAACTTCCTGGCGGAGTTGTACGAGCTGGACGAGAATGTCAATCAGCTGTATTACGATCTCCAGGTTCCCCTGTGGGCCTTCTCCCGGATGGACGGGGATGATAAGGTTCGCCTGAACCTGCAGACCGTTCTCAATGATACCGTGAATCTGCTGGATATGCGGATTCCCCGGTCTCCCGCCTTCCACGCCTCCGTGGCAAAAGCTATTGCCTATATCGAGGAGAACCTCTACGATAAGATGGGCGGCTATGACGATGTGATCGCCACCTGTATCGGCCATACCCATATCGATGTGGCCTGGTGGTGGACCGTGGCCCAGACCCGGGAGAAGGTGGTTCGCTCCTTCGCCACCGTGCTCAAGCTCATGGAGGAGTATCCCAACTACAAGTTCATGTCCAGCCAGCCTGTGCTGTACTATTTCCTGAAGCAGCGGTATCCCGAGCTGATGGAGAAGATCAAGGAACGGGTCAAGGAAGGCCGCTGGGAGCCGGAAGGCGGTATGTGGCTGGAGGCGGACTGCAACCTGACCTCCGGCGAGTCCCTGGTTCGTCAGTTTGTCTATGGCAAGAAGTTCTTCCGGGATGAGTTCGGCGTGGATAATAAGATCCTGTGGCTGCCCGATGTCTTTGGCTACTCCGGTGCGCTGCCTCAGATCATGAAGAAGTCCGGTGTGGACTACTTTATGACCACCAAGCTGGCGTGGAACCAGATCAATAAGATTCCCAATGACACCTTCATCTGGAAGGGCATTGATGGCAGCGAGATCCTGACCCACCTGATCACCACCACCGGTATCGGCCAGGATCCCAAGAAGGATTTCTTCACCACCTACAACGGCAGACTCCACCCCGACGCTATTATGGGCGGCTGGGATCGTTACCAGAACAAGGAGATCAACAACGATATTCTGGTCTGCTATGGCTATGGCGACGGCGGCGGCGGCCCCACCCGTCAGATGCTGGAGGTTTCCAAGCGGATGGAGAAGGGTGTCAAGGGTATCCCCAAGGTTCGCCAGGAAGGCTCTCTGACCTACTTCCGGGATCTGGAGAAGAAGGTGCGGCATAACCGCCGTCTGGATACCTGGGAAGGGGAATTCTATTTCGAATATCACCGCGGCACCTATACTTCCATGGCCCGGAACAAGCGGGGCAACCGGAAGTCCGAGATGATGCTCATGGATCTGGAGCTGCTGGGCCTGGTGGCCGGCAACTATCCCAGAGAGGAGCTCACCGCCCTCTGGCGGGACATCGTGCTGCTCAACCAGTTCCACGATATCCTCCCCGGCAGCTCCATTGCCGAGGTCTATGATGTGACCAAGGTGGAGTATGCTGCCCTTGCCGATCAGGCAGGTGCGCTCATCCGGGAGCGCCTTGCTGCCATTGCGGGCCAGGGAATCGGCATCACCGTGTTCAATACCACAGGCTTCCCCCGGTGCGATGTGGTAAATCTGGGGAATGTGCAGGCCCAGGCTCTGACGGATGGGGAGGGCAATGTCTATCCCGTCCAGCAGACTGCATCCGGCGCTGTGGCTTACCTCACCGGTCTGCCCGCCAAGGGCTATAAGACCTTTGCCCCCGCCCAGTGGAATGGGGGATCTCCCTTCCTGCGTCAGGATGATTATCACCTCGATACCCCCTTCTATTCCCTGGTACTGGACGAGAACGGCCATTTCACCTCCATTTTCGACAAGGAAAATGACCGTGAGCTGCTGAAGCCCGGCACCGTGGGCAATATGCTCCGGCTCTACGAGGATAAGCCCATTTACTTTGATAACTGGGACATCGATATGTACTATACGGAGAAATCCTGGCCCGTCAACGACCTGGTTTCCATGGCCTGGACGGAGGATGGCCCCGTGCGCACCACCCTGGAGCTGACCTGGAAGTGCAGCCAGTCCACCATTACCCAAAAGATTCATTTCTATGCCCAGTCCCGCCGGATCGATTTCGAGACCCAGGCCGACTGGAAGGAGCATCAGCACCTGCTGAAGGCAGAGTTCCCCGTGGACATTCATGCGGACGAGGCCACCTTCGAGGTTCAGTTCGGCAATGTCACCCGGAAGGTTCATACCAACACCAGCTGGGACAAGGCCCGCTTTGAAAGCTGTGCCCAGAAGTGGATGGACTTCTCCGAGGGCAACTACGGTGTCAGCCTGCTCAACGATTGCAAGTATGGCCATTCTGTCATCAATGGCACCATTGGCTTGACCCTTATCAAGTGCGGTGTGGAGCCCAACCCCAACGCCGATGTGGAGGAGCACAACTTTACCTATGCCCTCTATCCCCACGGCGACACCTGGAAGCGGGCCGGTACTGTCCGGGAGGCTTACAACCTGAACCAGCCGGCCTATGTGGTCACCGGCGGTGCGGTGGGCGATACCATGAGCTATGCCTCCGTGGACAAGGCCAATGTGGTTCTGGAGACTCTGAAGCAGGCCGAGGATGGGGACGGCATTGTGGCCCGTCTGTATGAGTGCGAAAACAGCCGGACCAAGACGGTCCTCACAGTTCCCCAGGGCATCACCCGGGCCTATTCCACCGATCTGCTGGAGCAGATCGAGGAAGAGCTTCCCGTGGTGGATGGGAAGGTCAGCTTCACCATCCTGCCCTACGAGATCAAGACGATCCTGCTGCGCTGATGGCGGGATAACCAAGAAGGGGCGGCTGAGCTGCCCCTTCTTTTATGAAAGGGGAATTTATGGAAAAGTATAAAGATCCATCCCTTTGCCCCGAGGAGCGGGCGGAGGATCTCCTGTCCCGCATGACCCTCCGGGAAAAGGTGGGGCAGCTGACCCAGCGCCTCTATGGCTTCGGGATTTATCGGCGGGAGGGAGACAAAATCGAATTTACGCCGGAGTTCCGGGAGGAGGTGGACCGTTATTCCGGCCTGGGCACCCTCTATGGGCTTCATCGGGCGGATCCCTGGTCCGGGAAGGATTTCAATACGGGTTTGGACGGAGTTCTGGCCGTCAAGGCCAGAAACCAGGTCCAGAAATATGTCATCGACCATTCCCGCCTGGGAATTCCTGCCCTGCTGAGTACCGAGTGCCCCCACGGACACCAGGCTCTGGACGGTTATCTTCTGCCGGTGAATCTGGCTGTGGGGTGTACCTTTTCCCCGGAACTGCTGGAGGAGACTGCTGCCGTCAGCGGTACCCAGCTGCGGGAAATGGGAATCGATCTGGCGCTGGTATCCTGCCTGGATGTGCTGCGGGATCCCCGGTGGGGACGCAGTGAGGAGTGCTTTGGGGAGGATCCGTATCTTGCCGCCCAAATGGCCAAGGCTGTGGTACGGGGGATCCAGGGCCAGGGGGTGGAGGTCGTCGCCAAGCACCTGTGCGGCCAGGGGGAGACCACCGGCGGTGTCAATGCCAGTGCCGCCCGGATCGGCCAGCGGGAGCTGCGGGAGATTCACCTTCCCCCGGTGCAGGCCTGCGTGGAGGCCGGTGTCACCGGCTTCATGGCCGCCTACAACGAAATTGACGGGGTGTATTGCCACGGGAACCACTGGCTTCTGACGGACCTGCTCCGGGGGGAGTATGGCTTTGACGGGTTCGTGATGTCCGATGGCGTAGCCATCGACCAGCTGGATGCGGTGACCGGAGACCGGACGGCCTCCGGGGCGCTGGCCCTGAATGCCGGTGTGGATATGGGCCTGTGGGATACGGGCTTCCAAAACCTGGAGGAGGCGGTGGCCCGGGGCCTCGTGTCGGAAAAGCGGATCCATGAGGCTGCCAAGCGGATCCTGACCCTGAAATTCCGCAGGGGTCTCTTTGAAAATCCCTACATCCCGGAGACGGATGCCTGGCAGAAGCATACCTACGACACCGCTCCCCAGGTAAGAACCCTGGCGGAACACAGTCTGGTGCTTTTGAAAAATGAAAACGGGCTTCTGCCCCTGAAGCTGGATGCAGGGGAGAAGCTGGGCCTCACCGGCCCCAATGCCGATGCCCTGATGAACCAGCTGGGGGATTATACTCCGCCTATCCGTCCCGGCCGGGGCATTACTCCCCGTCAGGGGTTGGAAACGGCCCTGGCTGCCCAGGGTAGGGACGCGTGCCTGGTTTATACCCCCGGCTGTTCCCTGTTCTCTCCGGGTGCGGATTTGAATGCCGCGCTGGAGGCCCTTCGGGATGTCCGGACGGTCGTTGCCGTCCTGGGTGGTAGCTCCAGCCGCTTTGCCGTGGCGGGAGAATTCGACAGCAACGGTGCCATGAAGCAGCAAAGCACCATCACCATGGACTGCGGGGAAAATGTGGATACCGGTACGCTGGCGCTTCCCGGGGAACAGCTGGCCCTGCTGGCAGCCTTGAAACAGGCAGGCAAGACGGTCATCACCGTACTCATCGGTGGAAGACCCTATGCCATGGAGCAGATCGAGGCTTGTTCCGATGCCATTCTCTGCGCCTTCTACCCGGGCTTGACCGGCGGCGAGGCCATTGCCAAGCTCCTTCTGGGACAGGCTGAGCCTGCCGGCCGGCTGTGTGTCTCCCTTCCCGACCGGGTTGGCCAGCTCCCTGTGTATTATAATCACAGGGATTCCTACCGCCCCATGGCCTACTACGACAGCGCCGCACCTCGGTATCCCTTTGGCAGCGGCCTGAGCTATACCCAATTCGCCTACGATCTGGAAAAGGCCACGGCCCAGGGCGTGACCTTCCGGGTGAAGAATGTGGGCAGCCGCCCCGGCTGGGCTGTGCCCCAGCTCTACCTCCACCGAACCCAGGGGGTGGTGACCGCCCGGATCCGCCAGCTGTGCGGATTCCAGAAGGTCTGGCTCCTGCCCGGCGAGGCACAGACGCTGACCCTTGCCATTCCCCGGGAGAGCCTTTCCCAATGGGACTCGGCCATGCGGCCGGTGACCTGCCCCGGAAAGATCCAGTGGTTCCTGTGCGATCAGGGGATGGAAGCGCTGACAGGGGAATTCCAGGTTTAAAAGAGGACCTATAATAGATACTGGGGGCAGGCTTGAAGTGCCCCCCAGTATTTTTATAGAACCAAGATAAAGGCAGACAGCATGGACTTCCGTGCTGTCTGCCTTTTCGTTATGCTACAATAGAGAGAAAAACGGGAGGACTATCAAATGGAGAATATACTAACCTCGGAGAGAATTGCGCGATTTACAGAGCATTTGCAAAGCGACGAAAAAGCGCAAAACACCATAGAAAAATATCATCGGGACGCCGTCCGTTTTATGCAATTTCTCAACCGTCTGCCTGTGACAAAGGAAACAGTAATCCAGTACAAAAAACATCTTCTGAACAAAAGATACAGCGCCCGAAGCATCAATTCTATGTTGGCATCGATCAATGCGCTGCTGTCTTTCTTGGGATGGGAGCAATGCCGTGTGCGAGGGCTGAAGATCCAGCGTATGGTCTATTGCCCTGAGGAGAGGGAACTGACGAAAGCGGAATTCAAACGGCTTATACAGACAGCGCAGCGGAAAAATAACCAGCGCTTGTCACTGCTGCTGGAAACGATTGGTGCCACCGGGATTCGGATCAGCGAGCTACCCTTTATTACCGTAGAAGCAGCCAAGGCCGGAGTAGCGACGGTATCGCTAAAAGGGAAAACGAGGCAGGTTTTTCTGGTAAAAGAGTTGAAAAGGAAACTGCTTTGCTATGCAGCAAAGCAGAATATCCAAAGCGGGATGATCTTTGTTACCAAATCTGGGCGAGCCATCAGCCGCACCAATGTGTGGCGAGAGATGAAGGCGTTGTGTGGGCAGGCCAATGTAGCACCGCAGAAGGTGTTTCCCCACAATTTGCGCCATCTGTTTGCTCGGGTTTTCTACGAAATCCAGCGCGACATTGCGAAATTGGCGGATGTTCTTGGACACAGCAGTATGGAAACTACAAGAATTTATATCGTTTCCACCGGCGCAGAACATCGTAAATGCATGGAACAAATGCATCTGATCTTATAGAACATAATGCGGATTATGTTGTAAATTTCCGGAAATATGGGGAGTGAAGATAGAAATGAATTTGCAAGCGACTTATAACGGAGGCTTGACCAGAGAACAGTTTTTAATAGCAGTTGGTAAGCTGCCCCGACTGGTAGGTAGAGGGCGACATTCCTGCATAAGCCAAAATCTTATCCGGGGAATCGAAGCTGGAGAAGTCACCGATCTCAGCCAGGATCATGGCTCCCATGCGGGTGCCAATACCGGGGATTGTTGTAATAGGAGAATGGATTTCATCCATTATGGAATCAATTTCTTTCTCAATCTCCTCAATTTCTGCATCCAGTTCCCGGATGAGCTGAATGGTATGCTTCAGTTCCAGCGACTTGGCCGGCATATTAGAGCCAATGGAGTTCCTGGCGGCATTCCGAATTTCGATTGCTTTTTCTCTGCCGTAGTGTCCTTTAGAGGCTTCATGCAGAAGATTGATAAGCCGTGTTAAATGCGCATTAGCAACCTGTTTTGTACCGGAAAATTCGCTTAGAAGTGCGTAAACCGATGCCATATGGAGGGTAGAGACTAACTTTTCCAGCTCTGGAAACAGGATGCATACCAGTCTGGAAACAGAAGATTTCAGCTTTGCACGCTCACGAACTTTGTCAAATCTGTATCTTGTTAGTGACTTTAGCTCTTCGTTGCTCTATCTGATGATTCGGGAAAAACTGATCGCCGCCAAGGATTTGGAGACTGTGACAAACATTGTGCTGCAAACCGACAACACTGAGCTGATTGCCGCCATTTTGGACTACGGAAATTCCTCCGTTTCTGCCAAGGAAAAGGCGAAAGCACAGCAGAAGAAGGACGAGCGTGAAACCAATGTGACCAACTTTGTTTTCGATGCAGAAAAGTTGGAAGCACTGACCGGCAAGACCTTTGTCGTCACAGGAAAGCTAAAAACCTTCGTAAGCCGTGACGAGTTGAAGGAGTGCTTGACAACCTGCGGCGCAACGCTGACGGATAATCTGGCAGAAAGCGTTGATTATCTGATTACCAACACGCCATGTTCCGGCACGGCGAAAAATAAAAAGGCGATGGAGCTGGGGATCCAGCGCATCACCGAGACAGAGTTTAACGAAATGATTGGACGGAAAGTTCAGTAAAATCGAGAGAGGATTCCAATGAACATCAAACAAGCCAAAGCGCAAATTCAAAACGCCATGACGGCGTATTTTACCAAGGACACATTTGGAAATTATAAGATTCCCATTGAACGGCAGCGGCCCATCTTTCTGATGGGTCCTCCGGGCATTGGCAAAACTGCCATTATGGAGCAGGTGGCAAGTGAGCTGGGTGTGGGACTGGTCAGCTATTCCATGACCCATCACACCCGCCAGAGTGCGCTGGGTTTGCCGTTTATCGAAAAGAAGGTCTATGGCGGTCAGGAATACAGCGTGTCGGAGTATACCATGAGCGAGATCATCGCCTCGGTTTACGACATGATGGAGAAAACGGGTTTGAAAGAAGGCATCTTGTTCCTTGACGAAATCAACTGCGTGTCCGAAACGCTGGCTCCGGCCATGCTGCAATTTTTGCAGTATAAGATCTTCGGCCGCCATCGGGTGCCAGAGGGGTGGATCGTGGTCACCGCAGGCAATCCCCCGGAATACAACAATTCCGTCCGGGAATTCGACATCGTCACCTGGGACCGCCTGAAACGCATCGATGTAGAACCGGACTACAAGGTTTGGAAAGAATACGCTTACAAGAAAGGCGTCCACCCGGCAATTTTGACCTATCTGGATATCAAAACAGCGGATTTTTACAAAATTGAAACCACTGTGGATGGCAAGATCTTTGTCACCGCCCGTGGCTGGAGTGACTTGAGCGACATGATCCAACTCTATGAGGAACATGGTCTCGTCGTAGACGAACTTCTGGTGGCACAATACCTGCAAAATAAGAAAATCGCCAAGGAATTCGCCATTTATTATGATTTGTTCAATAAATACCGCTCCGACTACCAGGTGGACAAAATTCTGGCAGGGAAAACTCCGACCGAAATTCAAGAGCGGGCGAAGGCAGCAAAATTCGATGAACAGCTGGCTCTGCTGGGACTGCTTCTGGACGGGATCAGCGAAAAGTTCCGTGTGGTGAACCTTGCGGAGCAAACATTGAAAGAATTGCTGGGTAGTCTGAA
>CAYRYT010000024.1:0-18848 GCA_964428625.1 uncultured Oscillospiraceae bacterium
ATATCACAACCTCCTTTGAGTTTCTATCATAATTGTACTCGAAGGCACCGATATAGTCGAATGTACCGCTATAAACAGGAAAATACCGAGAAAAACCTTTTACAGTTCTTCTCGGTATTCATCTTTTGGACTTGTCTTTGCTAATACCGGATAATTCAATGCGTTAGATGTAGTTTCCAAATTACTTCCTTATCAGGTGTCAGCTTTCCGGAAAGCCCGTTGTGTCGGGATTGCGATATTATGCCAATTACAGGCCCATTTCCTTCTTCACTTCCCCGAAGGCCTTCACCGCCAGGTCGATATCCGCCTTGGTATGACCGGCGGAAATCTGGGTGCGGATCCGGTCCTTACCCTTGGGCACAACGGGATAGCAGAAGGCCACCACATACACGCCCTTGTCCAGCATTCTCCGGGCAAACTCGTGGGCGATCTTGGGATCATAGAGCATCACAGGCACAATGGGATGCTCACCGGGCAGCAGATTAAAGCCCAGCCTCTCCATTTCACTGCGGAAGTACCGGGCATTCTCGTGAACCTTGTCCCGCAGGGCCGTGCTCTCCTCCAGCAGCTCGATGGTGCGGATGGTTGCGGCGCAGATAGCCGGTGCCACGGTGTTGCTGAACAGGTAGGGACGGCTCTTCTGGCGCAGCAGATCCACAATGGGCTGCCGGGCGGCAGTATAACCGCCGGAGGCCCCGCCCAGGGCCTTGCCGAAGGTACCGGTGAGGATATCCACCCGGTCCATCACGCCCCAGTATTCCGGGGTGCCCTTGCCATGCTCGCCCATGAAGCCCACAGCATGGCTGTCATCCACCATCACCAGGGCATCAAACTCCTCCGCCAGGTCACAGATCCCCGGCAGATTGGCGATATAGCCGTCCATGGAGAACACACCGTCGGTGGCAATGATGATCTTCTTGGCACCGGCCTCCCGGGCAGCCACCAGCTGGCAGCGCAGGTCTGCCATGTCGTTGTTCTTGTAGCGATAGCGCATGGCCTTGCACAGGCGCACGCCGTCGATAATGGAAGCGTGGTTCAGCTCGTCGGAAATCACCGCGTCCTCCTTGCCCAGGAGGGTCTCGAACAGACCGCCGTTGGCATCAAAGCAGGAGGAATACAGGATGGTGTCATCCATACCCAGGAAGTTGGAGATCTTCTTCTCCAGATCCTTGTGGATCTGCTGGGTGCCGCAGATGAAACGGACGGAGGACAGGCCAAAGCCCCACTGGTCATAGCTTTCCTTGGCAGCCTGGATCAGCTGGGGATGGGTGGAAAGACCCAGATAGTTGTTGGCGCAGAAATTCACCACGGCGGGACGGGCGGTGGTATCAATCCGGGAATACTGGGGGGTGGTGATCACCCGCTCATCCCGCCAGGTACCGGCCTGACGGATGGCCTCCAGCTCACCGGAGATAGCAGTCAATGCGGATTTCATAGGTTAGTCCTCCTTCTTGGTGGTCCAGTCCAGGATGACCTTGCCGGACTTGCCGGAGTTCATGGCCTCGAAGCCCTGCTGGAACTGGGTATAGTGGAAACGATGGGTGATCACAGGGCTCACATCCAGACCGCCCTGGACCATGTAGCTCATCTGGTGCCAGTTATCCATCTTCCGGCCATAGATGCCCTGAAGGGTCAGACCCTTGGTGATGATGGTATTCATATTCATGGGGATGGGCTTATTGGAAATACCCAGCAGCGCGATCTTGCCGCCGTTGCGCATAGCACCGATAAGCTGGTCCAGTGCGGCACCGTTTCCGGACATCTCCAGCCCCACATCGAAGCCTTCCACCAGACCCTGCTTGCGCATGATCTCCTTCAGGTCCTCCCGGGCAGTGTTCACCGCGGCATCCACACCCATCTTCCGGGCCAGATCCAGGCGATAATCATTCACATCGGTGATGACCACCCGGCGGGCACCGGCAAACTTGCAGATACCGGCGGCAATGATGCCGATAGGGCCGGCACCGGTGATCAGCACATCCTCGCCAATGAGCGGGAACATAAGCGCCGTGTGGGTGGCGTTGCCAAAGGCATCGAAGAAGGCGACCACATCCTCATCCAGGCTTTCGTCAATGAGGATCACATTGGTCTCGGGGATACAGACATATTCAGCAAAGGCACCGTCCCGGTCAACACCCACAGACAGGGTATCCTTGCACCACTGGATATTGCCATTGTGGCAATTGCGGCAGCGGTGGCAGGTGATATGACCCTCGCCGGAAACACGCTGGCCGATCTTCAGGCCGGTGACGCCTTCGCCCAGGGCGGCGATTTCTCCCACATATTCATGGCCGATGGTCATGGGCGGCTTGATATGCTCCACAGCCCAGGGATCCCAGTTGTAAATATGTACATCCGTGCCGCAGATGGCAGTCTTATGCACTTTGATCAGCACTTCCCCGGCCTTGGGCACCGGGACCGGGACTCGGCGCAGCTCCAGGCCGGGGCCGGCTTCCCCCTTGACGATAGCATCCATCATTTTTTCCATTTCGATATCCCTCACAATTACTTTTGAGTATGGGCGGGCTTTCGTCCGTCGTTTCGGATCATGTGTAGTCTACCACAGTTAGGCAAAAAAAGAAAGGGGGAAAAGACATTTTCCTTCCCCATAATGCAAAAGCCCGCCCCACCGGCATTCCGGAAGGGCGGGCTAGGCAATCACACCAGATCCTGGGAGATTCCCTTGGCGATCCGGTAAATATCCTCCATGGAGGTGATACCGGAAATCTGCGTCTTATAGTAGGCGCTGTGGGATACCCCCCGGAGGTACCAGGCAAAGTGCTTCCTTGCCTCCAGGCAGGCGATTTTCTCCCCATGATCCTGGCAGGCCAGTTCAAACTGCTCCACTGCTGTTTCCACCCGCTGGGCCAGGGGCGGCCGCTCCGGAACCGGTTCTCCCGCCAGGGCGGCACCGGCCTGGGTAAAGACCCAGGGATCCCCGAAGGTGGCCCGGCCGATCATCAAGCCGTCCGCTCCGGTCCATTTTTTGCACCGCAGAGCCGTCTCCCCATCCACAATATCGCCGTTGGCAATGACGGGGATGGACAGTGCCTCCTTCACCTGACGGATCCGGTCCCAGTCTGCCACGCCGGAGTAGAGCATACTCCGGGTCCGGCCGTGAACCGTCACCATGGCTGCACCGCAGTCCTCCATCCGCTTAGAGAACTCCAGGACATTGATGGAGGATTTGTCCCAGCCCAGGCGGCATTTCACCGTCACCGGCACCGGAACTGCCTTCACCACCGCCTTCACGATCTCCCCCGCCAGTTCCGGGGTACGCATCAGGCCGCAGCCATCCCCGGAATTGGCGATCTTGGGCATGGGACATCCCATGTTGATATCCAGAAAATCGCAGCCGGAGATTTCCAGCGCCAGCTGGGCACCCTGGGCCATGATCTGAGGATCATTGCCGAAGATCTGGGCACCGCAGAGGCTGCCTTCATTTTTCCGCAGGAGCGCGGCGGTTTTTTTGTCCTTATACACCAGGGCCCGGGAGGAGACCATCTCCGTCACCGTCACATTGGCCCCCAGACGGGCGCAAATGGTCCGGAAGGCCCAGTCCGTCACCCCAGCCATTGGCCCCAGGATCAGAGGATTTTCAATTTCATAGCTGCCCAGCTTCATGGCATTCTCTCTTTCTGTGGTGGATTTTTTCCTATTATACCACGGCTGCGCCCCCGGCGCAAGTCACAACAGCAAGCTCAGGCCCCAGATGGCCGCTGTCACCGCTGCCCCGCCGCAGGCCCACACAGGGCCATAGCCAGGCCAGGACCGGCGGGAATCGCCCCGGAGGGCTCCCCGGGCCTGGCGGAGCAATTCCCCGTCACTGACGCCCTCCGGGCCCAGTGCCCGGTCCCGGAGGATGAAGATGGCCTGATCGAAGAGTTTTTCCTCCGAGCCCTGAACCACGATCACCTGTCGGGAGATTCCTTTTACCATTATTTACCGCCTCCTTTGGGCCTATCATACCCCGGTTCCTGCGGTTTCATACCTTCTTGCTCAGGGCTGTTCCTTGGGGCGCTTGTACCGCCCCTGAGGCTCCCACTCCGGCAGGGGGAAGCGCTGCATTGCCCCGAAGATCCGGTCCCGCAGATCGGGATAGGTGGCGGAGAGATCATAGATCAGAGCCTTGATCTCCTCCCGCTTGGTATGCTTGTCCACCGGGCAGCGGTTTGTCAGCACCGGCAGTTCCTCCCGGCGGACAAAATTGTCGATGGTCTTTTCGTGAAGGTAGAGCATGGGGCGGATCTGGATCACCCCCGTGCGGTCCAGGTTGGTCACCGGCTGGAAGCAGCTGATGCGTCCTTCGTAAATCAGGCTCATCAGAAAGGTCTCCACCGCATCATCATAGTGATGACCCAAAGCCAGCTTGTTCAGCCCCCGGTCCAGAAGGGCCTGGTTCAGTGCCCCCCGGCGCATCTTGGAGCACATGGAGCAGGGATTCTTCTCCTTCCGGTGGTCGAAAATAATAGGCCCGATCTGGGTCTGCACCCGGGTATAGGGCACCTCCAGCCGCTGGCACAGGGCCTCGATGCCGGAATAGTCCATACCCAGACCCATATCAATGGTGATAGCCTCGATGGTAAAGGGATTGGAATTGTATTTGCGCAGTTCCGCCAGGAATACCAGCAGTGCCAGGGAGTCCTTTCCTCCGGATACACCCACGGCGATCCGGTCCCCGGCCTCGATCATCCGGTAATCTTCCACACACCGGCGAACCAGTCCGATCAGCTTTTGCATTGTTTGTTTTTCCTCCGTTTTCGTAAAAAATGGGAAGTGAGCATTCGGGAGCTTTCAGGAGATTTTAAGTGCATTTGAAAGCTCGTGTCGGTTTTTAGAAAATTCCTCGAAAAAGTGGTTGACTTTTGATTTTGCATATGGTATAAAATTCAAGCGTTCAGGAGACATTGTACTCCGAACCGATGAATTTGTCAAAATATTTTCACCTAACGGAGGAAAGCATATGTCCACTACACTCGCTAAGAAGGAGACCGTTCAGCGCAAGTGGTATGTGATCGACGCCGCCGGTAAGCCCCTGGGCCGCACCGCCGTCATCGCTGCCAACCTGCTGCGCGGCAAGCATAAGGTCGATTTCACCCCCAATGTTGACTGCGGTGATTTCGTCATCATCATCAACACCGACAAGGCCGTGCTCACCGGTAAGAAGGGCGAGCAGAAGCTGTACCGCCGGGTTTCCGGTTGGATCGGCGGCCTGAAGGAGACCAAGGCTCGCATCATGATGGAGAACCGCTCCGACTACGCCATGGAGCACGCCGTCAAGGGCATGCTGCCCAAGAACACCCTGGGCCGTAACGCCATGACCCGTCTGCACCTGTACAAGGGCAACGAGCATCCCCATGCTGCCCAGCAGCCGGTCGCCTGGACCCTGGACTAATTGGAGGTAACTGATTATGTACGAGAGCAAGAAGAAGTATTTTTACGGCACCGGCCGTCGGAAGTCCAGCGTGGCCCGTGTTCGCGTTTACGAGAACGGCACCGGTTCCATCATCATCAACGGTCGTGACATCGACGAGTATTTCGGCCTGGAGACCCTGAAGCTGATCGTTCGTCAGCCCCTGACCACCACCGATCTGCTGGGCAAGGTTGACATCGTTGTCACCGTCGCCGGCGGCGGCGTTTCCGGCCAGGCCGGCGCTATCCGTCACGGCATCTCCCGGGCTCTGGTCACCCTGAACCCCGAGTACCGCGCTTCTCTGAAGGCTGCTGGCTTCATGACCCGCGACCCCAGAATGAAGGAAAGAAAGAAGTACGGTTTGAAGGCCGCCCGTCGGGCTCCTCAGTTCAGCAAGCGCTGATTTTATCCGTATTCCAAATCTATATGGCTTCAAATCCCCAGAAATCCTCGGATTTCTGGGGATTTTGCGTATATATCTGTTTGATACATTATGGACGCATTTGACCTTTTCCATCAAGTGCCGCAAGCATGATTCTTCAGCAGCAAGCGATAGGATAACCCGAATCAACCATGCGCTGTCTTTCCGGGGGCAAGAACAATCCGCATTGCAAGGCCTAAATCTATATAAGACCGATTGACAAGGTAGGTTTTTGGTGCTATACTTCTTTTACCTATCAGTTTGGTAAGTTTTCGTAGGCAGGTATTCCCATGAAAAACATTCTCGAAACCCTTGTCCGGGCAAATTTCCGGTTTGGACGAATGTGCAACATCGTACCGAACCTAAATTTTAACCAAAGAAAGGATAATTTGCCATGTCTGACTATCGTTTTGAAACCTTACAGCTCCATGTGGGGCAAGAAACCCCCGATCCCGCAACGGACGCCCGGGCGGTGCCCATCTATGCCACCACCTCCTATGTCTTCCACGACTGCGCCCACGCCGCTGCCCGCTTTGGCCTGACCGATGCCGGGAATATCTACGGCCGCCTGACCAACTCCACCCAATCGGTCTTCGAGCAGCGTATTGCCGCCCTGGAAGGAGGCGTTGGTGCCCTGGCCGTGGCCTCCGGTGCTGCCGCAATCACCTATACGCTCCAGGCCTTGGGACAGCAGGGCGGGCATTTTGTGGTGCAAAAGACCATTTACGGCGGCAGCTACAATCTTCTCGCCCATACCCTTCCCAATTTCGGCATCACAGCCACCTTTGTTGACATCCATGACCTGACTCAGGTGGAGGCTGCCATCCAGGAAAATACCCGGGGAATCTATGTGGAGACCTTGGGCAATCCCAACAGCGATATCCCCGATCTGGATGCCCTGGCGGCCCTGGCCCATCGATATGCCATTCCTCTGGTGGTGGATAACACCTTCGCAACTCCCTATTTGCTTCGTCCCATCGAGCACGGTGCCGATCTTGTTATCCATTCCGCCACCAAGTTCATCGGTGGTCACGGAACCACCCTGGGCGGTGTGCTGGTGGACTCCGGCCGGTTTGACTGGACCGCTTCCGGGAAGTTCCCTGCCATAACCCAGCCAAATCCCAGTTATCATGGTGTCTCCTTCGTGGATGCCGCAGGGCCTGCAGCCTTTGTGGCCTATATCCGGGCTATTCTTCTCCGGGATACAGGTGCCTGCATTTCCCCCTTTGCTGCCTTTTTACTCCTTCAGGGCACAGAGACCCTCTCCCTCCGGTTAGCGCGTCATGGAGAAAACACCCGGCAGGTTGTGCAATACCTGGCCCGCCATCCCCTGGTGGAACATGTAAACCATCCCAGTCTTCCGGATCATCCTGACCACAGCCTGTACACGGCATATTTCCCCCAGGGCGGTGCATCCATCTTTACCTTCGAAATCCGGGGCGGTGTCCGGGAGGCACACCTGTTTATCGACAATCTGCGTCTGTTCTCCCTCCTTGCCAATGTAGCCGATGTGAAGTCCCTGGTGATTCACCCGGCCACCACTACCCACAGTCAGCTGACGGAAGCGGAGCTTCTGGATCAGGGCATCAAGCCCAACACCATCCGCCTGTCCATCGGCACAGAGCACATTGATGATATTCTGGAAGACCTGGAGCGAGGCTTCCAGGCGGTGGCCCAGGCAAATCCCTGAGCCCCTTCCCGATTGCAAAATCCCCTTCCCTGTGGTATAGTAGAGACGAGGTGAAGCTGTTATGATGATTTCAACCAGGGGCCGCTACTGCCTGCGGGTCATGATCGACCTGGCACAGCACCAGTCGGAGCGCTACATTCCCATGAAGGATGTGGCCCAGCGGCAAGGTATCTCCCTGAAATATTTGGAAAAGATCCTGCCGATTTTGGCCAAAAACCAGATGCTGGACGGCGTCCAGGGAAAGGGCGGCGGGTATCGCTTGGCCCGGGAACCGGGAGCCTATACCCTGGGAGAGATTCTCCGGCTCACCGAGGGCACACTGGCCCCCGTGGCCTGCCTGGAATGCGATGCTGTCCCCTGCCAGCGGGCATCGGAATGCCCCACCCTGCCGGTGTGGCAGGAGCTGGATCGCCGGATCCAGGAATATCTGGACAGTGTGACCCTGGCAGATCTGGCGGGGCCCTGTCCCAAATAAGTCCAGAAAACAGAACCCGCCTGACTTCCTTTCGGAAATCAGGCGGGTACTTCTTTTCATTCTCCGGTTATGGCCGGTTATGCAGATACGCGCCACCGCGCTGCAACCTTTCCAGGGGAGGCACCCAGATCAGCAGATTTCGCATCCGGGAGCCGATTTTTGCCATTGTCCCCTTCTTCCTATTTCTCACCTCACATTCTTGATTCTATGGTCCCTTTTCCGGGGACCTTGTGAGAATCATACACCCTCCGGCCCGAGGAAGGCTTCCTGCATAACCTTCCGGTTGGGACGCGAAAATGGAGGAGAAATCACGATTGCGTGGTTTCTCCCCCAAATGGCTGCTGTTACAGGATTTTATTTTTGAAATAGGCAGACTGTTTGCGAAGCTCTGCGTCCAGCTTTGCCAGGCCAAGCTCCTCCGCCAGGGTCTTCTTCCCGGAGAAAAGATCCACACCCAGGCCCAGTCTGTCGCCCTCCACCCGGGCTCCCAGAGCGGTGAGAATGGTGGGGTACAGATCCAGGCTGGTAAACTGCCGGTTCTTGCTGTGGGTCGTTTCTGCGGCGCTGTTGACAAAGGCATTGAACACCGTCCGCTCATAATCCCGGTCATAGGTGCCGTGAATATACTCCGCCGCCATGCTCAGATGGTCCCCGGTGATGATCACGGTGGTGTCTTCATAGAAAGGCTGCTCCTTCAGCCAATCCACGAAGTCCCCTATTTTCCGGGCGTTGCCCCGGATGATGCCGGAAAGGCGCTGGGGATACTCCCCCCGGTAATTCCGGTCCGCATAGCCGTAGGGGTGGTGGGTATCCACGGTGAGCATGGTGAAGTTAAAGGGCTTCCCACACTGAGCCAGGCGGGTGATTTCCTCCTCGGCATAGGCAAAGAGTTTTTCATCCTCATAGCCCCAGAATACCCGGTAATCCTCCGGCAGACGGCCCTGACGCTTGGCTTCATCCAGGTCGAAAATCTGGTAATGACCGTGCTTGTCGTAGTAGAATTTCCGGCCGCCAAAACGGGCATTGGAACCGATGAGATACTCCTGCTGATAGCCTTCCTTTTCCAGCACATCGCCCAGGGTATAAGCACCGGGGAGGAACGGAGTGTCCTCTCCAAACACCGGGATGCTCAGGGGCACGCACAGTGGCACACCGCTGGACTGGGCGACCAAGCCGCCGGTGGTCCAGCCTGTGCCGGCAACCACATGGGCTCCGCCCAGGGACTGACAGTGGGAGAAATTTAAATTTTCCTTCGCCAGGGCCGTGACCTCCGGCATCAGATCAGTGGGATAGTTACCACCGTCTGCCTTGGCAGCATAGGTGGTCTCCATGGACTCCACATACAGCAGAATCAGATTCCGCTTTTTCTCCGGGAAGGTGATCTCCACCTCCCTGCCGTCCACATAGTATTTCTCATACAGATCTGTCGTGCGGAACTGATTGGCAATGTACTGGGGCAGCTCAATGCGCCAGAGGCCATAGCCCAGGCAGAGGAAAAAGCCGATCCAGGCAGCCAAGGAGTACCAGCCCCAGAAAAATGCCAAACGCAGAACCACCGTCAGCCCCAAGGCCTTTAAAAAACATTTGGTGACCCAATCCTTGATGAACTGGGTGTTGGTGCCCTCCAGGGGCACCTTCAGATGGAAGATGAGCTGCTCAAAGCAGGACATTCCAAAATAGTCAAAGGCCCAGGCCGCTGAAAGCGCCAGTACAAAACCCACCAGGGAAAGAACAAACACGAAAAAGACTCCTTTACAATTTGCGCGGATCCTTACTTGAAGTACTTCACCGCGGCTTCAAACAATCCCATATTATAATCTCCCGGGACATTTTTGTAAAGTCCGTTTCCGATGCGCTCGCTGTGGCCCATCTTGCCCAATACCCGGCCATCGGGAGAAGTAATGCCCTCAATGGCAAAGAGAGAGCCGTTGGGATTGAAGGCGATATCCGCCGTGGGCTCCCCTGCCAGATCCACATACTGGGTCGCCACCTGGCCATTGGCCATGAGCTGGCGGGCCAGATCCTCCGGGCAGAAGAAGCGGCCTTCGCCATGGGAAATGGGCACATTGTACACCTCGCCCACCTGGGTGTTGGCCAGCCAGGGAGACAGGTTGGAAGCGACACGGGTGCGGATGATCCGGCTCTGGTGACGGCCGATGTAGTTGTGGGCCAGGGTGGGGCAATTGGCATCCGTATCGATGATCTTGCCATAGGGCACCAGGCCCAGCTTGATAAGGGCCTGGAAGCCATTGCATATGCCCAGCATCAGGCCGTCCCGCTCCTCCAGCAGGCGGGTAACCTGCTCCTTGATGGCGGGATTGCGGAAGAAGGCGGTGATAAACTTCGCAGAGCCATCGGGCTCGTCACCGCCGGAGAAGCCGCCGGGAATGAAGATCACCTGGGATTCTTCGATCTTCCGGGCAAAGGTCTCCACACTCCGGGCAATGGCATCGGCGGACTGGTTGTTCACCACAAAGATCTCCGCCTGGGCACCGGCACGCTCCACCGCCCGGGCGGAATCGTACTCGCAGTTGGTGCCGGGGAACACGGGAATCAGAACCTGGGGCTTGGCAGTCTTGACCCCAGGCGCAACACGGCTGGTCACGGGATGGGAGACCTTCTCCAGGGGAATGGTATGACCGGGTGCCTGGGTGGGATAGACATCCTCCAGAACGGCGCTGTTCCGCTGATACAGTTCAGCCACGGAAACGGTCTCACTGCCATAGGTAATAACAGGCTCGGCAGTGGTATAGCCGATACGGGTGCCAAATGCGCAATCCTCCGTCAACTCCGCCACGATCTGGCCATAGGCAGGACCATACTGCAGGCCGGCATCAGGTTCCGACCGGAAGCCGATGTCATTGCCGAAGGACATCTTCATCACAGCCTCGGCCACACCGCCGCCGGACACGGCCCAGGCGGCCTTGACCTTTCCGGCCTGGCACAGGTCATGGAACTTGGCCCAGCTTTCCTTCAGCGCCGAATAATCGAACAGATTGCTGCTGCCAAAGAGGTAAACCGGACGTCCGGCTTCCTTAAATTCATTAGAGATCACCTCGTCGGCCTTCACGGGGGCAATGGCAAAGGAAATCAGCGTGGGTGGCACATCCTTATCCAGGAAGGTGCCGGACATGGAATCCTTGCCGCCGATGGCCGCCGCGTCCAGACCCAGCTGAGCATCCAGTGCGCCCAGCAGCGCCTGGAAGGGCTTGCCCCACCGCAGCGGCTCCTCCCGGAGCTTCTCGAAGAACTCCTGCAGGGTCAGATAGACCTTGGTATAGTCGCCGCCGGCTGCCACAATCTTGGCCACGGAGGAGATGACGCTGGCCTGGGCACCCGTGTAGGGATCCGCGGAAAGCCAGTCGGGATCACAACCCCAGCTGAACAGACTTGCTTGATCGGTCTCCTGCCCGGGGAGCATGGGCAGTTTTGCCGCCATAGCCTGGATGGGGGTAGCCTGATTCTTGCCGCCGAAGGGCATCAGGACGCTGCCTGCGCCAATGGTGGCATCAAAGCGCTCCACCAGACCTCTCTGGGAAGCGAATTTCAGATCGGAGGCAATTTCCAGGAGGCTGGACTTCCCGCACACACCATGGGCGGCCCCGCGCTCCTTGACTTCCACACCGGTGTGCTTCACGGCACCGTTGGTATCCAGGAAAGCACGGGACAGGTTGGCGATCTCACGGCCCTTCCAGGTCATGACCATCCGCTCCTCCTGGGTCACCACGGCCACCTCATAAGCCTCCAGATTCTCCTTCTGGGCGGCATCAATGAAGCGTGCCGCATCCTCGGCGGCAACCACCACCGCCATCCGCTCCTGGGACTCGGAAATGGCCAGCTCGGTGCCGTCCAGACCATCGTACTTCTTCCGCACGGCATCCAGATCGATCCGCAGGCCGGGAGCCAGCTCGCCAATGGCAACGGAAACACCGCCGGCACCGAAGTCATTGCACCGCTTGATCAGCCGGGTCACCTGGGGATCCCGGAACAGGCGCTGGATCTTCCGCTCCTCCGGAGCATTGCCCTTCTGGACCTCGGAGGCCATGGTCGCCAGCGATTTCAGGTTATGGCTCTTGGAAGAGCCGGTGGCACCGCCGATGCCGTCCCGGCCGGTACGGCCGCCCAGCAGAATCACCACATCCCCGGCAGCGGGACGCTCCCGGCGGACATTGCAGGCAGGAGCCGCCGCAACCACAGCGCCGCATTCCAGGCGCTTGGCCACAAAGCCCTCATGGTAGAGCTCCGCCACATGGCCGGTGGCCAGGCCGATCTGATTGCCATAGGAGGAATAGCCGGCGGCAGCGGTGGTGCAAATGGTGCGCTGGGGCAGCTTGCCGGGCAGCGTCTCATCCAGGGTCTTTCGGGGATCCCCGGCACCGGTGACCCGCATGGCCTGGTGGACATAGGCCCGGCCGGACAGCGGATCCCGGATGCAGCCGCCGATACAGGTGGCTGCACCGCCGAAGGGCTCGATCTCCGTGGGATGGTTATGGGTCTCATTCTTAAACATCAGGAGCCAGTCCTGATCCTCACCGTTGACCTTAGCGGTCACATGAATGGAGCAGGCGTTGATCTCCTCGCTTTCGTCCAGTTCCGGCAGCAGGCCTCGCTTCTTCAGGGTCTTGGCACCGATGGTGGCAATGTCCATGAGGGTCTGGGGCCGCTTGGCAGCCTTCTCCTCCCCGTAGACCTCCACCCGTGCATCCAGATACCGCTGGTACGCATCCCGGACCGCAGGATCGTCAATGCGCACATCCTCCAAAATGGTGGAAAAGGTGGTGTGCCGGCAATGGTCGGACCAGTAGGTATCCACCACCCGAATTTCCGTAATGGTGGGATCCCGCTTTTCCGTATCCCGGAAGTAGGTCTGGAGGAATTTCAGATCGTCCAGATCCATGGCAAGCCCCAGCTCCTGCAGAAGCTGGCCCATCCGGGCCTCATCCATGTCAATAAAGCCGGTGACCGTAGCCACACTCTGAGGCAGAGCGTAATCCACAGCCAGGGTGGGAACCGTCTCCAGGGATGCCTGACGGCATTCCACGGGGTTGATGACATGATGGCGGATCGCCGCCAGCTCCTCATCCGTCAGCTCGCCTTCCAGCACATAGACCTTGGCGGTGCGGACCAGAGGCCGCTCCCCCTGGGCCAGGATCTGAATGCACTGGGCAGCGGAATCCGCCCGCTGGTCAAACTGACCGGGCAGAGGCTCCACAGCAAAGACCACATCCCCTTCGGGCAGGTCATAGCAAATATCATCCAGCTGGGGCTCGGAGAACACCGTGCCCACGGCATAGCGGAACAGATCCTCGTCAATGCCCTCCACATCATACCGGTTCAGCACCCGCAGGCCGGTCAGGCTGCGGATCTGGAGGAAATCCACGATCTGGCTGCGCAGGCTCTGGGCCTCATGGGTCTGTCCGGGCTTTTTCTCCACATATACACGATAAACCATGTCTCAATCTCCTTATTTGTATGCTTCCAAGCCCCGGCGGCCAATATCCTTCCGGCGGTAAGCGTGATGGAACTGAACCCCCTCCGCCAGGCGATAGGCTTCCGCAATGGCCTGGGACAGGGTGGGTGCCAGGGCGGTGGTGCCGGTGACCCGGCCGCCGGAGGTGACCAGCTGGCTATTGTCCAGCTTGGCACCGGCCACATAGGTATGGGCCTTGGCCTCCTCCGTCATGGTGATGGCAAAGCCCTTCTCATACTGCAAGGGATAGCCCTGGGAGGCGGTAACCACACAGCAGGCGTGTTGGTCGGAAAAGGACACCTCCGTCTGATCCAGGGTACCCTGGGTGCAGGCCTCCATCACCGTCAGCAGATCGCTTTCCAGCAGGGGCAGCACCACCTGGGTCTCCGGATCTCCGAAGCGGCAGTTATACTCGATGACCTTGGGCCCCTTGGGGGTGAGCATCAGGCCAAAATACAGGCAACCGGTGAAGGTACGGCCCTCCGCATTCATGGCGCGGATGGTGGGCAGGAAAATCTCCTCCATACACCGCTGGGCAATTTCCGGCGTATAGTACGGGTTGGGGGCAATGGTGCCCATACCGCCGGTATTCAGGCCCGTATCCCCATCCCCTGCCCGCTTGTGGTCCATGGAGGACACCATGGGCTTAACGGTCTTACCGTCGGTAAAAGCCAGAACGCTGACCTCTGGGCCGGTGAGGAACTCCTCGATGACCACCGTGGTGCCGGAAGCGCCGAATTTGGCATTGGCCATCATGTCGGTGACTGCCGCCCGGGCCTCCTCGGTGGTATTGGCAATGATCACGCCCTTACCCAGGGCCAGGCCATCGGCCTTGATGACCGTGGGCATAGGTGCTGTCTGCACATAGGCCAGAGCCGCATCCAGCTCCGTAAAGATCGCATAAGCGGCAGTGGGAATGCCGTAGCGCTTCATCAGATTCTTGGCGAAGGCCTTGCTGCCCTCCAAAATGGCGGCATTGGCCCGGGGGCCGAAGCAGGGAATGCCCACCTCGTTCAGCCGGTCCACACACCCCAGCACCAGGGGATCATCCGGGGCGACCACAGCATAATCCACCCCCTCCTTCTGGGCAAAGGCCACGATCCCCTCCAGATCCGTCGCCCCAATGGGCACACAGGTGGCATCCTCAACAATGCCGCCGTTGCCGGGCAGGGCGAAAATCGTGCTCACCCGGGGATTCTCCTTCAGCTTTTTGATGATGGCGTGTTCCCGTCCACCACCGCCGACGACCAGAATCTTCATATTCTCTCTCCTTGTGATTTAGTGATGGAACAGGCGCATACCGGTGAAGGCCATGACCATATCCTTGGCATCGCATTCGGCAATGACCAGGTCATCCCGGATGGAACCGCCGGGCTGGGCAATGTAACGAACACCGGAGGCCCAGGCCCGCTTGATATTATCCGCAAAGGGGAAGAAGGCATCGGAGCCCAGGGCCACATTCCGCCGGGAGGCCAGGAATTCCCGCTTTTCCTCCTGGGTCAGCGGCTCCGGCCGGGTGGTGAAGTAATTCTGCCAGATCCCCTCGGCGCACACATCCTCCTCATTGCCATTGATGTAGCTGTCAATGACATTGTCCCGGCCGGGACGGCCCAGGTTCTCCCGGAAAGGCAGCGCTAGGGTCTTGGGATGCTGCCGCAGGAACCAGGTATCGGCCTTGGTGCCCGCCAGGCGGGTGCAGTGGATCCGGGACTGCTGCCCGGCACCCACACCAATAGCCTGGCCGTCATAGGCAAAGCAGACGGAATTGGACTGGGTATATTTCAGGGTGATCAGGGCCACGATCAGGTCAATCTGTGCCTCCCGGGGAAGATCTTTGTTGACGGTGACGATGTTTTCCAGCAGATGGGGGCCAACTTTGAAATTGTTCCGTCCCTGCTGGAAGGTAATACCGAAGACCTGCTTGCGCTCCGTCTCCTCGGGGACATAGTCCGGGTCAATGGCAACCACATTGTAGCTGCCCTTGCGCTTGGCCTTCAGGATCTCCAGTGCCTCGGGGGTATAGCCGGGGGCGATGACACCATCGGAAACCTCCCGGGCCATGAGCATGGCGGTGGTCTTATCGCAGATGTCGGACAGGGCCACCCAGTCACCGAAGGAGCACATCCGGTCGGTGCCCCGGGCACGGGCATAGGCGCAGGCCAGGGGGCTTTCCTCCAGCTCCGGTACATCGTCCACAAAGCAGGCCTTTTTCAGATCCTCCGGCAGGGGCTTACCCACAGCGGCGGAGGTGGGAGACACATGCTTGAAAGAGGTTGCGGCGCACAGGCCCGTGGCCTCCTTCAGTTCCTTGACAAGCTGCCAGGCGTTCAGGGCATCCAGGAAATTGATATAGCCGGGGCGGCCGTTGAGAATGGTGATGGGCAGATCGCTGCCATCGGCCATATAGATGGATGCGGGCTTCTGATTGGGGTTGCAGCCGTATTTCAGTTCAAATTGGTTCATGAATTACCCTCCAAATAAAACACGAATGGGGGCGGATGGCTCCGCCCCTGATATCAGTGGTTCTTATTGATCATGCGGCTTTCCACCGCGCCGCTGGCCAGGTCGGTGTAGCGGACATACAGGGAAATTTTGTTCTCCTCATCCAGGGAATTCCAAATTTCCTGGGTCAGGGTATCGATGTCATCGTACATGACCACCCGCTCCGGCTCCCCCTGGAAGGTGGGGATGGGGTTTCCATCGCACTGGTAGGTGTGGATGAAGTGGCCGAGGCCTGCCTTGGGGGCATAGCGGAAGCCATAGCGGTTGCAGACGGTACCGGCTTCGTCCCCGGACTTGAGGATGCTCATGCGGTAGCGGAAGCCGTTGCCCTGGAAGGTCAGCAGGCCGCTGATCCGGGGGGTCCAGTTGGGGCCGTCAGGCTCGAAGCAGCGCTGCTCCAGGGTATCCTCGAAATCCAGTCCCGCGGCCAGGCCCTTGTAGATGGTATCCGTCTGGTCTCCGTTGGTGACGATGAGATGGTTCCCGCAGGAGCGCACAGCGGCATAGATAATCAGGCTGGGGTCTTCCACCTTGGAAGGGTCAAAGGGCTCGGTATAGACACAGCCCTCCCGCTCCTTGAAAACACGGTTGCGGCTGTTGGCGCTGCGGCCCATGATGAAGTAGGCGCTCACCGCCTGCTTGCCGTTGGGGGTCAGGCCGATGACGATGCCCCGGCCGGGGTAACGGTTGCCCGCCAGACGCTGGGCCAGGGTGGGAATGTCGTAAATGCTCATATCAGGCTTCCTCCTTGATAATGACCTTCCGGCCATGAACTGTCAACCGATCCTGGCAGAACAGTGCCACCGCCTGGGGCAGCAGCTGCCATTCCGCCTCCTCCATGATGCGTCTTTGGAGGGTTTCCGGGGTATCGTCCTCCCGGACGGCCACCGCCTTCTGGGCGATGATGGGGCCCGCATCGCACTCCGCACTGACGAAATGCACCGTCGCACCGGAGAGCTTGACGCCATAGGCCAGCGCTGCCTCGTGGACATGGAGGCCATAAAAGCCAGGTCCGCAGAAGGCGGGAATCAGCGCCGGGTGAATGTTCATCACGGCGTTGGGGTAGGCATCCACCAGCTCCTGGGTAAAAATGACCATACAGCCGGCCAGAACCACCAGATCGACCTCCAGCTTCCGCAACAGCTCCACCACAGCCAGGGTCATGGCCTGATTGGAGGGATAGGCCTTCCGGGGCAGTGTGTAGCCCGGAACGCCGGCCTTCGCCCCACGCTCCAACGCATAGGCTCCGGGAGCCGTGGAAATGACAGCCACGATCTCACCGCCACCCAGGCCCCTGGCCTGCTGGGCATCCAGGAGCGCCTGCAAATTGGTTCCTCCGCCGGAAACCAAAACCGCAATCCGCTTCACCGGAGGATCACCTTTTCCTCCCCGGCCGCAACGTGGCCGATGACATAGGCGTCCTCCCCATTCTCCTTGAGAATGGACAGAGCCAGTTCCAACTGATCCGCCGGAACCACAATGCTCATACCCACTCCCATATTATAGGTGTTGAACATATCCCGCTCCGGGATATTGCCCCAGGCGGCAATGAGGTCAAAGATGGGAGGGATCTTCACCGAGGCCTTGTCGATCACTGCGCACAGGCCATCGGGAATGCTGCGGGGAATATTTTCATAGAAGCCGCCGCCGGTGATGTGGGAAATACCCTTCACATCCACCTGCTCCAGCAGGGCCAGCACGGGCTTGACATAGATCTTGGTGGGCACCAACAGAGCCTCGGCAATGGACTTGCCCCCCAGGGCCTCCCGGGGCACATAGATCTCGGCATTGTTGTTGTCAATGTCGAACACCTTCCGGCACAGGGAGAAGCCGTTGGAGTGGATGCCCGTGGAGGGCAGGGCCAGCACCACATCCCCCGCTGCCATGCGGGTATTGTCCAGGATCTTCTTCTTATCCACGATGCCCACGGCAAAGCCCGCCAGATCATAATCCTCCACGGGCATCATACCGGGGTGCTCCGCGGTCTCGCCGCCGATAAGAGCGGCACCGGACTGGACACAGCCCTCTGCCACACCACTGACAATGGAGGCGATCTTCTCCGGCACATTCTTGCCGCAGGCGATGTAGTCCAGGAAGAACAGGGGCTTGGCACCGACACAGATGATATCGTTGACGCACATGGCCACAGCATCAATGCCGATGGTATCGTGCTTGTCCATCAGAATGGCCAGCTTGACCTTGGTGCCGCAGCCATCGGTACCGGAAACCAGCACGGGCTCCTCCATACCGGCCACAGGCAGACCGAAGCAGCCGCCAAAACCGCCCACATCGTCCAGGCACCCCTCGTTCCGGGTCCGGGCGACATGTTTTTTCATCAGCTCCACCGCCTTGTAGCCGGCAGTGATATCCACGCCGGCAGCGGCGTAGCTGGCAGATTGGGAATTCTTGTGATCCATGATGCAAAGCTCCTTTTTCGGGCGATGCCAGGCTCCGGCACCGCTGTAATATAGTTGGGGTTAGGAATGGGTCATTCTTCTCCGTTCCAGCAGTAAGTACATACCTTGTCCCGGTCCAGTCCGATGGCCTCCAGCAGGCCATCCAGGGACTGGTAGCCCAGAGAATCGAAGCCAAGCTCCTGGCAAATGGACTTGAGCAGACATTTGCCCCGCTGGGTGGAGCCGTCGGCATATTCATTGATATGGGCCTGGCCCTCCTCCCCTTCCAGCTTATGGATGGTCTTGCGGGCGATCAGCTCCATGTCGGAATTGCTCCGGGAGAAGTTCAGATACTTGCAGCCGTACATGATCGGCGGGCAGGCAGAGCGCATATGCACTTCCTTAGCGCCGCTTTCGTACAGGAATTCCACCGTCTCCCGCAGCTGGGTGCCCCGGACAATGGAATCATCCACAAACAGCA
>CAYRYT010000025.1:0-18482 GCA_964428625.1 uncultured Oscillospiraceae bacterium
CCAATATTAAAAACTAATCCAAAGGCTTATACTCGGTGACCGCCTTGAGGTACGCCTCCGGGTCACCGTTCAACACAAGGTCAGTATACGCCAGCGGATCGTTGTAGACCAGATAGTCCAACTCTGAGCGCTGGTACATATTGTCGGCAACTTCGTTTTCCACGGCGGTGCAGTTAATGGCGATCATGCTGCCATCAGCATATTTCAGTTCCACGCAACCGCTATCCATATTGAATGCACAAGACAATAGCTTTTTCATCTGCCATACCTCCATTTGTTTTGTGTACACAGTATATCACAGCTTCGATATACTTTTCAATAGGTCTGGCGAATTTTCCTGTAAAATAATGCAGCTTTTTCGTGAACACACGCCATTTGACCGTTTCTTCTGCGCTGAGCGTACACTACAACATAATGGCAAACTTTCGACTTTGCGATTTCGTTTGAGGATTGACCAAAATGCAAAGAAAAACACTTTTTGATGAACCGTGTTCATTGTGCCGTAACTCACTGCATGATAGCGAGATTATGCGAGTACGATAACTTTTTCACTCATCCAACAATCCTCGCCTTACAAAACAAAAAGCAGGCACTTTTCAACCCTTAAACGCACAAAAGCAGGCGACACCCAACCAAAGTTGAATGTCGCCTGATTTGTTGTCCAATCCTGTTTGCAGTTGCCGATTTCGTAATTCTTTCAAATTACTGTCTTATCAGCACACGGCTATCCCGGGGCGTTTTTTTATTTACCATCCCGCATTTTGTACAAAAACACAGGTTGTATTCCGTCATCCGTTGTGCTAATATATAAATAACTCCGGGGCTTTTGGCCCCGATCAAGGAACATGATGGATCATGTATTATTAGGAGGATGCTTGATATGAAAAAATTCATCAACCAGGTGGAAAATGTCGAACAGGAAATGCTCCAGGGCATTGCCAAGGCCCATCCCCAGCATCTGAAGAAGCTTCCCGATTACCAGGTCCTGGTCCGTGCCACCAAGAAAGAGGGCAAGGTTACTCTGATCTCCGGCGGCGGTTCCGGCCATGAGCCCGCCCACGGCGGTTTCGTCGGTACCGGTATGCTGGACGCCGCTGTTGCCGGCGCCGTCTTTACCTCCCCCACCCCCGACCAGGTGGAAGGCGCGATCCGTGAGGTCGCCACCGATGCCGGTGTTCTGCTGATCATCAAGAACTATACCGGTGATGTGATGAATTTCGAGATGGCCGCGGAAATGGCCGAGTGCGACGGCATCACCTGCCGCAATGTGGTTGTCAATGACGATGTGGCCGTCCAGGACTCCCTGTATACCACCGGCCGCCGGGGCGTTGCCGGTACCATCTTCGTCCACAAGATCGCCGGTGCCAAGGCCGAGGAAGGTGCTTCCCTGGACGAGGTTCAGGCCATCGCCCAGAAGGTCATTGACAATGTCCGCACCATGGGCACCGCCATCAGCCCCTGCACCGTTCCCGCCGCCGGTAAGCCCGGCTTCGAGATTGGTGAGGACGAGATGGAAGTGGGCATCGGCATCCACGGCGAGCCCGGCACCCATCGGGAAAAGATCGCCACCGCCAACGAAATCGTTGACCATATGCTGGGCAAGATCCTGGAGGATATCGACTACTCCGGCCGGGAAGTAGCGGTGCTGGTCAACGGTTCCGGTGCTACCCCGCTGATGGAGCTGTACATCATCAACAACCGGGTCGCTGATGTCCTGGCCGAGAAGGGCATCCGGGTCTATAAGACGCTGGTGGGTAACTACATGACCTCCCTGGAGATGGCCGGTTTCTCCATCAGCCTGCTGCGGCTGGATGACGAGCTGAAGGCTCTGCTGGATGCCCCCGCCGATACCCCCGCCCTGAAAGTTTAACCCCCGGGAGGACTGACTGCACATGGTTTCCAAAGAAAAACTCCTTACGATCCTCACCGATATGGCCACCGTGATCCAGCAGAACAAGGACTTCCTCACAGAGCTGGATATGCCCATCGGTGACAGCGACCACGGCATCAACCTCGCCCGGGGCTTCCAGGCTGTTGTGGCCAAGCTCCCCACCCTGGCGGAGAAGGATGCGGGCACCATTTTGAAAAATGTGGGTATGACTCTGGTTTCCACCGTAGGTGGTGCCTCTGGCCCACTGTATGGCACGGCTTTTATGAAAGCCGGTGCCAAAATGGCAGGAAAAGAAACGCTGTGCCTGGATGACCTGCTGGTTATGCTTCAGGAGGCAGTGGAAGGCATCAAGATGCGGGGCAAGTCCACCACCGGCGAGCAGACCATGCTGGACGCCATGGTGCCCGCCCTGGAGGCGATCCGGGATACCCAGGGCGGCAGTGACAGCGACCGTCTGAAAGCCGGTCTTCTGGCCGCCCAGGCGGGCGTGGAGCGCACCAAGGACATGATCGCCACCAAGGGCCGTGCCAGCTATCTGGGCGAGCGGAGCCTGGGTCATCAGGACCCCGGTGCCACCTCCTTCACCCTGCTGCTCCAGGTCATTGTGGACCACTGCGCCTGAGGATCTGCCATGGTAGGATTGGTAATCGTCTCCCACAGTGAAAAGGTCGCTCAAGGCGTGGTGGAGCTTGCCCGGCAGATGGCCCCGGAGGTTCCCATGGCCCCCGCCGGCGGTCTGCCCGACGGCGGCATCGGCACGGATTATCAGCGAATCTATGATGCTGTGGACCAGGTCAAGAGTAGTGCAGGGGTTGTGATCCTCTTTGATATGGGCAGTGCCCTGATGACCACGGAAATGGTCATGGAGGAATTCCCCGATATTCCCATTCGCCTGGCGGATGCCCCCATTCTGGAGGGCACCATTGCCGCCTCGGTGGCCGCCTCCATCGGACAGGAGCTCCAGCAGGTGCTGGAAGCTGCCCACGATGCGGTGGAAACGCCGAAGCTATTGTAATTTCATAAAAAAGCGGCGGGAGCGCCCACCGATCGTGGGAACTCCCGCTGTGTTTTTGAATACTTCTATTTCCGTTTCTCCTCCCCGAAGGTTGGGCTTGTCATTGATTCCAAAAACGGGAGGGGGATTCTGTGTACTTCAGCAAATTTCCCTCGTTCCCTTGTTTTGCCGGAGGCCCAGCGCATAGCCCTGGAATCCTCCCGTAAATCCGAGGGATTCGTAAAGCAGGGTAAGATTCTGTAATCGAGACGACGAAAACGGGTATCCGCATGGCATTTCCTTCCTCCTCGAATCCGCAAGCCCCCAGTTTGGATTTTCCAAACTGGGGGCTTGTTATCAGTATTGGGTTCTGTTGCGCGGGGGTTTTCCTCCGTGCTTACCCCTGGATCTCGATTTGAACGGCCTGCATTGCCCGCAGGGCCGTGTGATGGCTCTCCTCAGTCACGCCGGCGCAGCAGCTGCTGTCCACAACGATCCGGGTTTCCGGGAAGGCAGCTTTCAGCAGCATGGCATTGGAGATGACACAGATATCCGTACACAATCCGCACAGCTCGATTTCATCCACGGAATATTCGGATGCCCGGAGAATGCCCGGCAAATCCACACTGCCAAAGGTGATCTTATCCACCACACGCTCCACAAAGGGCATCAGCTCGTCGCAGATCTGCCTGCCCTGGGTGTCCTTGACGCAATGCACGACCGGGAGCTTGCGCCCCTCCTGGGTTTGCAGATAGTCCGCGCCATGGGTATCCCTCGCAAAAATGACGGTACCCTCAAAAGAAGTGACCTTCTTCACTACACTGGGGACAATGGCGGCAGCCTGGGCACTGCCCAGGCTGCCGGAGATAAAGTCATTTTGCATATCGACGACAATCAAGTATTTCATAAGGAATCCCCCTCGTCATTGGTTTTTCTTTAATTATAGCATCCAGCGATCCGGAACGCAACTGGGAAAGAGAAATTCGGGCCACACAAGGCTTTCCCCCGTGGTGGGAGTGTCTGCTGAAGGATACCCGGTCCATCGACCAAAAATGCCAAACGGACACCGCAGAAGCAGTGTCCGTTAACGCATCAGACCATGGGATCCACCCGCAGGTGGTACTCCACAATTCCCGTGGCACTGCCCTCAATATCGATTCCATAGGTCAGGTCCACGGTGCCCCCCTCCCGGCTCAGGGTATGGGCCACCTTCGTGGCGCAGATGGTCACCAGCAGCGCCCCCATGGGCATTTCATAGAGGGATTCATGGAACACCCCCACCTGGAACACCATCTGGGATTTCAGCGGCCCCTGACGGGTGAGGGTGATCCGCTCCGGCTCGATCTGGATAATGGTGGTCACGCCGGCCATCCCCGTCAGCTCCGTTTCCTGGTAGCGGATGGACCAGCCTGTTTGGGTTTCCTCCAGAATGCCCTCGGTGATCAGTTCCACAGAGTCCTCATCCTGGTCCACATAATTCTGTTTTCCCAGGATGGAAAGCATCACCCGCTGCTTCATTGACCGGCCTCCATAGCCAGGTTCAGCAACTGGTCGATGAGCTGGCCATAGGGAATGCCGCTGGCAGCAAAGAGCTTGGGGTACATGGAAATGGAGGTAAAGCCCGGCAGGGTGTTGATCTCGTTGAACACCACCCGGTTGTCGGCAAAGGTAACAAAGAAGTCCACCCGGCTCAGGCCCTGGCAGCCGATGCTACTGTAGACCTTCACCGCCAGCTCCCGGACCTGCTCCGCCACATCCTCGGGGATCCGGGCGGGAATATAGGCCACGGAAGTATCCGTCACATACTTGGCATCATAGTCATAGAACTCCGCACCGGAGTCGATCTCGCCGCACTCAGAAGCCACGGGGCTCTCATTGCCCATCACCGCCACTTCCACCTCCCGGCCGTGGATGAACTCCTCCACCAGGATCTTATCGTCATAGCTGCCCGCCGCCAGCAGTGCCTCCCGGAGAGTCTGGCGGTCCACAACCTTGGAAACACCCACGGAGGAACCGGTACCGGCGGGCTTGACGAACATGGGGTAAGCAAACCTCGCCTCCAGGGTGTTCAGGGTCTGCTCCATCCGGCTGTCCAGATCTCCGTTGCGCACCAGATGCCAGGCGGCCTGGGGCACGCCGGCCTGATCCGCCACCAGCTTGGTCAGGGTCTTGTCCATGGACACGGCGGAAGCGGCCACATGGGGGCCCACATAGGGAATGCCCGCCAGCTGGAGCAGGCCCTGCATTGCGCCGTCCTCACCGTTCTCGCCGTGGAGCACAGGGAACACCACATCGATCTGCTCGCGCACCACACAGTCACCCTCGAAGCTCAGCAGGCCCTGACCCCGGACAGGGGAAATGGTCGCCCGGCGGTTGCCGGGATGATCCTGCCACTGCTCGTTGGGCAGCATGGCATAATCCGTGCCGCCGAAGAGGATCCAGTCCCCTTCCTTGGTGATGCCCACAGGGAAAATATTATACTTTTCCGGGTCCATATGGTTCAGCACAGACTCCGCAGACCGCAGAGAGACCTCATGCTCCGGGCTCATGCCGCCAAACAGAACACACACATTGCGTTTTTTCATACGATTCGCCTCATTTATTTCCAGAATTCAAAATTATTTTACCTTTCCCTATGGAAACTGAAAACCCATGTGCTATAATAGGAGCTACCCATTGAAAAGGAGGGATCCCTATGCAGTTGGATCTGACCAACAAAGAATTCCGATATCTGCTGGATCTGATATACATCGGCAACTGGGTCCTCAACTCCACCCGGGGAGAGGATCGTTTTCATATTTATGACCAATTGGAGAGCAAAATTTTCGCCCATTGCCGCCGCAACGGCATGGATACCCTGGTGGAAACCTGGGAGGGCCAGGATGTACCGTCCAAAGCCTATGCCGAAGGCGGTATTCACCAGGCCATTGCCTACTACGAGGACAACATCTTCTTCCAGATTTTGGCCGAAGAGCTGTCCCGCAGGGACATGGACTACGCCGAGATCACCGAGGACAATTACGACGAAATCGTCAGCCGGATGGATCGCTATATGGATGAATTCCAGCTCTCCGGGGTCGATCACCTGGTATTGGAAGACTAGGGCCGCAGACGCGGCCCTTTCTTTTTATTTCAGCAGTGCCTCACCGGCCCGGTAAATATCACCGGCGCCCACCGTCAGGATCACATCCCCGGGCTGGGCGATCTGGCGCAGGTGCGCCGTCACCTCCGGCAGGGTCTCGCAGTAGGTACTGCCGGGAATCTGGCGCTGCAGATCCATGGATGAGATTCCCACGGTGTTCCGCTCCCGGGCGGCGTAAATTTCCGCCAGCACCGTCACATCGGGGCGCTTCAGCTCCCGGACAAAATCCTGGAACAGGGCCTTGGTCCGGGTGTAAGTATGGGGCTGGAAGGCGACGATCACCCGTTCATAACCCATGGTGCGCACGGCATCAATGGTCGCCGCCAGCTCATCGGGATGGTGGGCATAATCGTCATAGACATCGGCACCGTGGAACCGGCCCTTGTACTCCATTCGGCGCTGGGCACCGTGGAAGGAGGCCAGGCCCCTTGCCACCGCCTCACCGGGAATTCCCAGCTTCCAGGCAATGGCCGCTGCGCCCAGGGCGTTGATGGCATTGTGTCTGCCCAGAACCCCCAGGTCCACATGGCAGTAGAGCTTGCCGTCACATTCCACATCGAAATGCTGCCAGTTGGGGCATACATTCACAGCCCGCACCCGGTTCTCCGGGCCGCAGCCGAAGGAAATATAGTCCATCCCCTTCAGCGTCTCCACCACATGGGGATCATCCCCGTTGGCCAGAACCCCCTGGGTCGCCAGCTGGGCGAAAGCCCGGAAGGATTTCTCCACATCCGCCAGATCCTTGAAATAATCCAGATGATCCGCCTCCACATTGAGGATCAGGGCCAGGCTGGGGCAGAAGTTCAGGAAGGAGTCGCAATATTCGCAGCTTTCCAGGACGATGGTGTTGCCCTTGCCCACCCGGTGACCGGCGTGGAGCAGGGGCAGATATCCGCCGATCATCACCGTGGGATCCCACTGGGCTTCCATGAGGATATGGGTCATCATGGAAGTGGTGGTGGTTTTTCCATGGGTTCCGGCGATGCAGATGGCATTTTCGTAGGTCTGCATGATCACGCCCCAGGCCTGCGCCCGCTCAAACACAGGGATCCCCTGGGCCCGGGCGGCAGCGATTTCCGGATTGTCATTGTGGGCAGCGGCCGTGCGGATCACGCAGGCAGCCCCCTGAATATTCTCCCACCGGTGGCCAATGGCCACCTGAATGCCCTGGGAGATCAGCTCATCCGTAGAAACGGAAGCATTCATATCCGAGCCGGTGACCCGAATGCCCATTCCCTGGAGCACCAGGCCCAAAGGGCGCATGGAAACGCCGCCGATGCCCACCAGATGCACATGGGTGCCGGGCTTCAGGTACTGCTTCAGCTCCTGACTTTTATGATTTAACACAAGATGGATCCTCCTGTTGTCTTTCGTAATATTATATCCAGTTTAGTATACAGTATTTCCCGCCTATTTACAACCATCAAATTGCCCAAAAATGCGGAATTGACCCGGTTTTCCCATGGCTTTTCTTTCCCTGGGTGGAACTGTGTGCGTCAGCGCCCACACCTGCCGCCCCTTCAGCTGTTTTTCATTCATTTATGCCGTATATTATACAGAATACCCCCTTTGTATATGCGAATATTCCCTATGTTTTTGTATTTTCTTGTTTGTTTCTACCATTAGCGCCCATCTGGTTTTGTAGTATTTTGTAATGCTCTCCAATTGACTGTGAATATTTATTGCGCTATAATTCACTCATCAATTCCACGAATCACATTGGAGATCGATCATATGAAAAAATTCACTTCCTTACTTCTGATCCTTGCCCTGGCGCTTGGCCTTCTGGCAGGCTGCGGCACCCAAACAGAGGATACCACCGATTACAGCACTATGACCATCGAGGAGCTCAAGCCCCTGATCCAGACCGTTGTCCAGGGCAAGCTCACCATGGTCACCTCCCCCGACTACGCCCCCTACGAGTTCTACGCCCTGGGCGAGGACGGCACCCCCACCCTGGCAGGTTTCGACATTGCCCTGGGCCAGTACATTGCCGATTTCCTGGGCCTGGAGCTGGAGGTCATCCCCATGGACTTTGACGGTACCATCACTGAGCTGTCCGCCCGGAAGGCCGACATCGGCATGGCAGGCTACAACCCCGACCCCAAGCGGGAAGGCGCTATGCTCTTCTCCGACATCTACTACACCAGCAGCCAGTCCTTCATCTGTCACCAGGATATGGCGGATACCTTCACCACCCTGGCCGACACCAACAGCGCCGCTTACCAGATCGGTGCCCAGATGGGGTCCATTCAGGTGAATCTGGCCCGGACCAATTCCCCCGATGCGGACATTGTGGAGCTGCCCAAGGCTACGGACATTGTGGCGGAGGTTCTCTCCCACAAGCTGGACGGTGCCTATGTGGAGACTGTGGTCGCCCAGGCCTACGCCAAGAATTACCCCGAGCTGGCGGTAAAGTTCGATGTCCCCTATGAAGCCGATGGCAATGTGGTCGGCGTGAACAAGGGCAACGCCCCCCTCCTGGCCGCGGTGAATCTGGCCATCAAGTCCGCCATTGCCGACGGTTCCCTCCAGACCTTCATCGAGGAAGCCAATATGCTGGCCCAGAAGGATACCTACCAGGGTCTGCTGGACGGCAACGGCGACATTCCTCCCTCTGCTGAATAATCCCGGATTCCCCCGGAAGCTCTGGCTTCCGGGGCCATTCCACGAAAGGAGTTTTTTGATTTGTTAAGTATCCAAGGCTTTCAGTCCGCTTTCCAGTATATGCAGCTGTTCCAGGAGGGCATGGTCTGCACCATCACCCTCTCCGCTCTGACGGTTCTGTTCGGCTTCGTCCTGGCCATGGCTCTGGCCATGATGCGTATGTCCCGGTTCCTGCCCCTGCGGGCCATTGCCGCCACCTATGTGGAGGTGTTCCGGGCAACCCCCCTGATGGTCCAGTTGTTTCTGGTCTATTATGTCCTTCTGGTGGATGTTTCCCTCCCCTCTTTCAAGATTTTCGGTTTCATCCGCTTCGAGCGTCTGATCCCCGGCGTCATTGCCCTGTCCCTGAACTCCGGCGCTTACCTCAGCGAGATCATCCGCTCCGGTATCAGCTCCATTGACCACGGCCAGACCGAGGCTGCCAGAAGTCTGGGCATGACCCAGTGGCAGACCATGTTCCACATCATCCTGCCCCAGGCTATCAAAAACATCCTCCCCGCCATTGCCAATGAGTTCGTGACCATTATCAAGGAATCTTCCATCTGCTGGACCATCGGTGTCCAGGAAATCATGTCCGCCGTCAACTCGGTCAAGGCAGCCACCTACTCCGTGGGCGAGGCCGCGATCATCGCCGCCTGTGTCTACTTCTGCCTGACCTTCCCCACCAGCAAGATCATTGCCTATTTTGAAAGGAGAATGGCCCGTGGCGACAAACGATAAGCTCATCCAGGTCAAACACCTGCAGAAAACCTACAACGGCGGCACCCTCCACGCTCTGAACGATGTGTCCGTGGACATCCACCCGGGGGAGGTTGTGGTGGTCATCGGCCCCTCCGGTTCCGGCAAGAGTACCCTGCTGCGGAGCCTAAACCTGCTGGAGGTCTGCGACCAGGGAGAGATCATCTTCCACGGCATCGACATCACCAAGAAAAAATTCGTCAACAAAGCAGGAAAAACCGAGAAGGTGGACATCAACCTCCACCGCCAGAAAATGGGCATGGTTTTCCAGCATTTCAACCTCTTCCCCCACAAGACCATCCTGGAGAACATGACCCTGGCCCCCATCCAGGTCCTCCACATTTCCAAGGAGCAGGCCGTGGAAAAGGCCCGGAAGCTTCTGGACCGGGTCGGTCTGGGGGATCGGGCCAACGCCTATCCCATCCAGCTCTCCGGCGGCCAGAAGCAGCGGATCGCCATCGTCCGGGCACTGATGATGGAGCCGGAGGTCATGCTCTTCGACGAGCCCACCTCCGCACTGGATCCGGAAATGGTCGGGGAGGTTCTGGCTGTCATGCAGGAGCTGGCTGCAGAGGGCATGACCATGGTGGTCGTGACCCACGAAATGGGCTTTGCCCGGGAGGTTGCCAGCCGGGTGCTGTTCATGGCCGACGGAAAGCTCCTGGAGCAGGGCACCCCTGACGACATTTTCAACCATCCCAAGCACCCCAGACTGCAGGATTTCCTGTCCAAAGTTCTCTAAACGATCAAACACCCTGGAACAGCGGCATCACCGCCCGTCCAGGGTGTTTTCTCATATCCTATCCAATTCCAGGCACAGGGTCACCGCCCGGTCGGACACGGAACCATCCAAATACCGCACCAGATCCTTGACCTGCATGAAGCCACAGGCCCTGTGGGTGGCCAGGGAGGCCTGATTTCGTTTCGAGACATGGGAGTAGAGTCTGCCTCCGTGGCGGGCGCTGAGCCACACTGCCGCCGCCAGAAGCAGCTGCTTCCCATACCCCCGGCGGCGAAGCTCCGGCATTGTCTCAAGGCCTGCTACCAGGTAGCCGTCCCCGTAAACCTCCAGCCGCAGGGCGCTGCAATAACGCCCGGCTTCCTCCCATACCAGACACACATTCCCGGGGATTTTAAAAAACACTTCCCTTAAATACCGGAAAAAATCCTCCTCCGCCAGTTGCAGCTGCCGGTCCGCCGTTTCCCCGGGGTAAAATTCCGCCCCATTCTCCTCGTTTCCTTCACGATATACCACCATCAGCTGGGGGAAATCCAGCTCACGGAATGCAGGAAATACCCGTAGCATATCCCGTTTCTCCTTTCACCGGTTTTGCCGGTTCTATTATAGCACATTTCCCGGAAGATGCAACGCACAGCTCTGTGAAGCATTTTTTCCTGCATTTTTCTTCCCGGAATTCCGTTCTCCTTAAAAATGTTCCGTGTTTTGAATGCTGCTTTCCTTTTCTTTTGCATTTTTCGACAGTCATTTTATCTTTTTAAAAGGGTTATGCACATCCTCCACAGGTTTTTCCACAGCCGATTCCCTGCGAATTATGGCCTGTATCTTCTGCAATCTCATGTTATTTTCGGATTCTTTCCCATTTCCCGACGGAATTTTGCCAGCAGTCTCATTCCGGTATACAGTTTTTGCATGAATACTGCATTTTTATCGGTTTTTTTGCAAGTCCACTTCCCTATCCTGCGTTTCCTCCCCACCGGCTTGGAAGATTTTTCCCTCAGGCTATTGACACGGTACCGTACCCCGGTGGTATAATATAAGCACAACACAATCCGGCTCAGCCGGGAATCCAAGGACAAAGGATCAGGTGACCATATGAAAATCATAGAACAACAGACATTCGATCAGGAACGGGCCCTCTACGGGCAACATGGGCTGTGTGTCTCCCACTGTACCTTCGACGGCCCTGCCGACGGGGAGAGTGCCCTGAAGGAGTGCGCCCAGATTGCCGTGGATCAATGCTACTTCAACCTGCGCTACCCCTTCTGGCATGATACCGGTCTTTCCATCGGGGACAGCGAAATGACCCAGCTGTGCCGGGCTGCCCTGTGGTACTCCCAGGACATCACCATTACCAACACCAAGCTCCACGGCATCAAGGCCCTGCGGGAATGTGGGAATGTCACCATGCGCGGCTGCGATGTGATCTCCGCCGAATTTGGCTGGTCTACCCGGGGCATCACCATGGAGGACTGTGCCATTCAGGGGGAATACTTCATGCTCCGCTCCCAGGCGCTGCACTTTACCAATGTCCGCCTCAAGGGCAAGTATTCCTTCCAGTACATCGAGAACTCCACCTTTGAAAATTGCGACCTGGATACCAAGGATGCCTTCTGGCACGCCAAAAATGTGACCATCCGCAACAGCGTGGTCAAGGGCGAATATCTGGCCTGGTACTGTGAGAATGTGGCCTTCGAGAACTGCACCATCATCGGCACCCAGCCCCTGTGTTACTGCAAGGGTCTGAAGCTCATCAACTGCCGGATGATCGACACGGATCTTGCCTTTGAAAAGTCCGAAGTCATTGCCACGCTCACTTCCCCGGTCGTCAGCATCAAGAATCCCCGGGCAGGCACCATCACCCTCCCCGCTTTGGGGGAATGGATCCAGGATGATCCCCTGGCCCAGGGCCAGATCCTTATCGGCTAATACCATTGTCCCCGGCTGCCGCAAGCAGCCGGGGACAATGGTATTCTGATCCGGTCAAGGGCAACATATCTCTCCATTATCCTGGGTTTTAGACCAGACCGCCAGGAGGGCAATCAGCAATGGTGGACATCAGCGAAAAAAGCGTGGGAAACCAAATCGGTTTCCCACGCTTTCGAAAATTATAGATGAATCCGTTCAGGCCTCAGCCACTGCCAGGATCCGCTTCACCAATTCCTCCCGGCCGGTTCCCTTCTCGGCGGAGAAGGGAATGATGGGGCAGGAATCCGGAAGCTCCAGATCCTCCCGGATGGTGCGCAGATTCGGCTCGATCTCGCTCTTTTTCAGCTTGTCCAGCTTATTGGCCACCACCACAAAGGGTCGGCCCAGCTGAATGAACAGATTGGCCATGGTGATATCGTTGTTGGTAGGCGCATGACGGGCATCCACGATCAGGATTCCCAAATCGATCCGCTCCGCGGCAAAGTAATCCTCCATGAGTTTCCCCCACCGCTCCTTCTCCGCCTGGGAGACCTTGGCATAGCCATAGCCGGGCAGATCCACGAAGTAGCACTTCTTATCAATGGTGAAGTAATTCACATGGACGGTCTTGCCGGGACGCTCACCAACCCGGGCGAAATTCTTCCGCTGGAGCACCCGGTTGATCACCGAGGATTTGCCCACATTGGATTTTCCCGCAAAGGCAATTTCCGGCAGGCGGTTTCCGGGGAAGTCCTTGGTCGCCGCTGCGGAGATCAAAAATTCCACATTATTAAAATTCATATGTACCTCACTGCCGGAGTTCCGGCTTTCTGGGAGCGGTTTTCACATTCTGGGGCAAATCCTTCAGGATGGTGGAACCCGGCTCCGGTTTGGTCACCAGGGCCGTGCGCAGAACGGTATCCACAGTGGCAGCGGTGACAAAAGTCAACTGCTGGCGAACCTGCTGATCGATCTCCTCCAGGTCCTTTTCGTTATCCCGGGGGATGATCACCGTGGTGATACCCTGGCGCAGGGCGGCCATGGTCTTTTCCTTCAAGCCGCCAATGGGCAGCACCCGGCCTCGCAGGGAAATCTCGCCGGTCATGGCCACATCCCGCCGCACCGGGGTCTGGGTCAGAGCGGAGACCAGGGCGGTACACACCGTCACACCGGCGGAGGGGCCATCCTTGGGCACGGCGCCCTCGGGGAAATGGATGTGGATATCCCGCTTCTTGTAGAAATCAGGCTCCACCCCCAGCTTTTCCCCGTTGGCCCGGATGTAACTCAGGGCCGCATGGGCGGATTCCTTCATCACATCCCCCAGGTTGCCAGTGAGCTCCAGCTTACCGGAGCCGTCCATCACATTGACCTCCACCTCCAGGGTCTCGCCACCCACAGAGGTCCAGGCCAAACCCGTCACCAGGCCAATCTCATCGGTTACCGCCCGGCGATCCGACAGATAACTGGGCACACCCAGGAATTCTTCCAGATTCTTTTCATTGACGGTAATCTTCTTGCACTCCTCCTGGGACAGGAGGGCCATATCCACCTTTCGGCATAGCTTCGCCAACTGGCGTTCCAGACCGCGGACACCGGATTCCCGGGTATAACACCGGATGATCCGCCGCAGCCCATCTTCCGTCACCTTCAGATTGCTCTTTTTCAAGCCGTGCTTTTCCAGCTGCTTGGGCAGCAGGTGATTCTTGGCGATCATCACCTTCTCCTCATCGGTGTAGGACCCCAGTTCAATGATCTCCATCCGGTCCAGGAGGGGCCGGGGAATGGTATCCAGGGTATTGGCGGTGGTGATGAACATGACATCGGACAGATCCATGGGGATTTCCAGATAGTGATCCCGGTAGGTCTTGTTCTGCTCCCCATCCAGCACCTCCAACAGAGCTGCGCTGGGGTCGCCCCGGTAGTCGGAACCCATTTTGTCCACTTCATCCAGGAGAAGAACGGGGTTCATGGAGCCGGCCTGGGTCAGGGCAGTGAGGATCCGTCCGGGCATGGCACCCACATAGGTCTTCCGGTGGCCCCGGATGTCCGCTTCGTCATGGACACCGCCCAGGGCGATCCGGGCCATTTTCCGGTTCAGGCTTTTGGCAATGGAATAGGCGATGGAGGTCTTGCCCACGCCGGGAGGGCCAACCAAGCACAGGATCTGCGGCGGCATCTCCGGGGCCATCTGACGCACCGCCAGAGACTCCAGAATTCGCTCCTTTACCTTTTCCAGGCCGAAATGATCCCGGTCCAGGATCCGCCGGGCAGCCTGCACATCCACCCGCTCCTTTGTCCGCTTGTTCCAGGGCAGTTCCAGGACGGTGTCCAGGTAATTGTGGAGCACTGCTGCCTCTGAGGAATCAAAAAGCTGCTTGCCCATACGGTCCAGGTCTTTCAAGAGCTTGTCCGTGCTTTCCTGCGGCAGGTGCAAGGCCAGGATCTTCCGCCGGTATTCCTCCAGCTCCGACTCCTCCCCTTCCCCCAGTTCCTCCCGGATCACCTTCATCTGCTCCCGTAGGTAATATTCCTTCTGACCCTGGTCGATATTGGCACGAGTCTTGTCCCGGATCTCCGCCTCCAGCTGCTGCATCCGGTATTCCATTCGCAGGAAGGTGACAGCCATTTCCAGCCGCCGGACAGGATGGATTTGGCACAGCAGACGGAACTTATTCTGATAGTTAATGCCGGAATTCTGGGCGATGGTATCGGCAATAAAACCGCAGTCATCGCTGGCCAGCATCCGAAGCTGGGTAGCCTGGGCATTGTGATCCACCAGGGCCAGGTACTCGCTGTAAAGGTTGTTTGCCTCCCGGCGCAGGGCCTGCTCCCGGATGGAATCCCGGGCCTCCGGTTCCTCCACCTGCTCCACCGTACCAGCCAGGAAGGGTTCCGTCTGGGTCATGTCGGTGATTTTGGCCCGGTACAGACCGGTAACCAGCACCCGAACATTTTCGTTCTGATTGTGGAGGATCTGCTTGACCTGGCAGACGGTGCCCATGGGGTACAGGCCCCGCAGATCCGGGTCGTCTTCTGTCAGATCCTTTTGCGGGATCAGCAATAGCTTCTGATCCTTTTTCATGGCGTTTTCCAGTGCCAGAGCGGATTTAATCCGGCCCACATCAAAGTGGGCGGTCTGCTCCGGGAAAACCGCCAGGCCCCGCAGGGCCAGTACCGGCATCCGGCCGGTGATCAACAATTCACGCATAGATAGCCTCCTTTCGAGGAATCAAAGGGAGGGAGTAGCATTCTACCCCCTCCCATGGTGTTAAGCTTTGATGCCTGGCTTCTGCCGGGGCTTGGCGGCATCCCGCAGGATCACCGGCTGACCGCCGTTGACGCAATCCGCGGTAATGGTCACCTTGCGAATAGACAGATCCGAGGGGATGGCAAACATGATGCTGGTCATGGTCTGTTCCATCACGGCCCGCAGGCCTCTGGCACCGATCTGGCGGTCAATGGCCTTCTGGGCAATGGCCTCCAGGGCATCGGGCTGGATTTCCAGCTCCACATGGTCCATTTCCAGCAGCTTTTCATACTGCCGGGTCAGGGCATTCTTGGGCTCCACCAGGATCCGCACCAGATCCTCCTTCTTCAGGCTCTGAAGGCTGGTGATCACCGGCATTCTGCCCACAAGCTCGGGGATAATGCCGAATTTCAGCAGATCGTGGGGTTCCACCTGGGACAGGAGCTTACCCACATCCCGGTTCTTCTTGCTCTGCACCGGGGCATCGAAGCCGATGGCGGATTTATCCGTCCGGGCCTCGATGATCTTATCCAGACCGTCAAAGGCACCGCCGCAGATAAAGAGGATATTGGTGGTATCCAGGGGGATCATCTCCTGCTGGGGGTGCTTCCGGCCGCCCTGGGGAGGCACATTGGCCACAGTTCCCTCCAGGATTTTCAGCAGTGCCTGCTGCACGCCCTCGCCGGACACATCCCGGGTGATGGAAGTATTCTCGCTCTTGCGGGCGATTTTATCCATCTCATCAATGTAAATAATACCGTGCTCCGCCCGGTCCACATCAAAATCCGCCGCCTGGAGCAGACGCAGAAGGATATTCTCCACATCGTCGCCCACATAGCCAGCTTCCGTCAGGGTGGTGGCATCGGCGATGGCAAAGGGCACATTCAGCAGCCTTGCCAGGGTCTGGGCAAAGAGGGTCTTGCCGGAACCGGTGGGGCCAATGATGAGGATATTGCTCTTTTGCAGCTCCACATCGGAGTCCTTCCCGAAGAAGATGCGCTTATAGTGATTGTAAACCGCCACGGACAGGGCTACCTTGGCATCATCCTGACCAATGATATAGCTGTCCATGTAGGTTTTCATTTCCATGGGGGTGGGCAGCTTATCGAAGGGCGCACCGCCCTGGGCTGCCTGGATGAGATCATCCGCCAACAGATCGTTGCAGGCCTGGACGCAGTCCGAGCAAATGCAAACACCGGGGCCGGCGATCAGCCGCACCGCCTGGTTTTCCGTTCTGCCGCAGAAGGAGCAGGTCAACTGCTCATTTTTCTTCGCCATGAAAGCGTTACCGCCTTTCTTTGGGATCAGTGATGTTCCAGAACCCGGTCCACCAGACCAAATTCCAGGGCATCCTGGGCCGTCATGAAGTTATCCCGCTCGCAGGCGGCGGTAACTTCCTCATAGCTTCTGCCGGTGTTCTCCGACAGGATCCGGTTCATCCGCTCTTTCACCGTCTGCAGACGCTTTATGTGGATGGCCATATCGGTGATCTGGCCCTGGGTACCGGCGGAGGGCTGATGGATCATAATCTCCGCGTTGGGCAGCGCCATCCGCTTGCCCTTGGTGCCGGCGGACAGAAGGAACGCGCCCATAGAGGCGGCCATACCCACGCAGATGGTGGCCACATCGCACTTGATGTAGCGCATGGTATCATAGATGGCCATGCCGGCAGTGACAGAGCCGCCGGGGCTGTTGATATAAAACTGGATATCCTTATCCGGGTCCTGGGCCTCCAGATACAGCAGCTGGGCCACGATCAGGGAAGCGGTGGTGTCGTTAACTTCCTCGGACAGGAAAATGATACGGTCGTTGAGCAGACGGGAGAAAATATCGTAGCTGCGCTCGCCACGGCTGGTCTGCTCGACCACATAGGGAACAAAACTCATGGTCAGATCTCCTTTCTGGGCTTGAAACATTCTAACCATTGGCGCGGGGGCTTATTCCTCCCCGGGCCAGGATAATTTACCGCTGCCACCCCGGTGAGAGGTGGCAGCAGATGGAAAACCTTACTCAGCCTTGGGAGCCACGGCAACGGCGGACTCGGTGATGACCTTGGCAGCCTTGCGGGTCTTCAGGCTCTGGGTGATCTCCTCAGCTGGGACCATCTCCTTGACCTTCTCTACTTCCAGCTCGTACTGCTTGGCCACGGCCTCGTACTCAGCCTGGACATCCTCATCGGAGACGGTGATGTTCTCCACCTCGATGATCTTCTCCAGGGTCACATTGATCTTTGCCTGCTTCTCAGCGGCGGGACGGAAGGCGTTGCGCATGGTGTTCACATCGCCGCCCATCATCTTGGCGTACTGCTCCATGGAGTAGCCGCTCATCTGCAGCTGGTAGCCGAAGCGCTCCATCTGAGTATCCAGCTCGGCCTCCACCAGAGCGGTGGGCATCTCCACGGTGGTATTCTCGGCAGCCTTCTCCACGCAGGTGTTCTCGAAGGTGGAATCGATCTGCTTCTGGGCGTTCTCCAGGGCCTTGGCACAGATATCAGCCTTCAGCTCCTCCAGGGTGTCGAACTCGGACACATCCTTGGCGAACTCGTCGTCCTGCTGGGGAACGATGGTCACGCTGAGCTTGTTCAGCTTCACATGGAAGACGACAGCCTTACCGGCCAGCTCTGCGTGGTAGTCCTGGGGGAAGGTGATATCGATGTCCTTCTCCTGGCCAACGGTCATGCCCACGATCTGCTCCTCAAAGCCGGGAACGAACTGGCCACTGCCCAGCTTCAGGTCGAAGTTCTCGCCCTTGCCGCCGTCGAAGGCAACACCATTGTCGAAGCCCTCGAAGTCAATGTTGGCAGTGTCGCCCATCTGGGCCTCCCGCTCAACGGTCTCGGTGGAAGCCACATTCTGGGCCATCCGGTCCAGCTCAGCCTGAACCTGCCCGTCGGTGACGGAAGCCTCAGCCTTCTCCACCTCCAGGCCCTTGTACTGGCCCAGGGTCACTTCGGGGTAGGTCTCGGTGGTCAGGGTCAGGGTGACGGAGCCATCCTCACCGATCTGCATATCCGCCAGGCTGGGACGGCCAATGGCCTTCAGATCCTGGTTGGCAATGGCATTCTGGTAGATCTCGGGGAAAATCTCATCCAGGCCGTCTTCGTAGAAGACATGGGCGCCGTACATGGCCTCGATCATCTTCCGGGGAGCCTTGCCC
>CAYRYT010000026.1:0-18054 GCA_964428625.1 uncultured Oscillospiraceae bacterium
ATAATTTTTTGACCTTTAAGAAATTTAGACTTGACTTTTATTAGCAGGTCTGTTTGGGAGTTAGCTCCATTATACCACAGCTTTTCAAAAAAGCAATGCGCCAGATTTTTCTCCCCCACCCCTTGACAAGATCGGAAAGATGGTGTATTCTGTAATTAACATTTCGGTTAAGTGTTAAAGGAGGTGACCCCAATGGGGCTGCAGCAAACCCTGAAGGCCCTGGCCGATCCCATCCGTCGGGAAATTCTCAACCTGCTGAAAGACGGCAGGCTGTCCGCCGGGGAGATCTGTGACCATTTCCCTGTGACCGCCGCATCCATTTCCCGGCATCTTTCCGTGTTGAAGGGTGCGGAGCTGGTACGGGACACCCGGGAAGGCCAATTCATTTATTACGAACTGAATGCCTCCGTTTTGGAGGAGATCCTGCTGTGGATCGGAGATTTGAAAGGAGCGGAACATGAACATGCGTAAATCGAAATTAATTCTGATTGTCACCTCCCTGGTGATCCTGCTGCCCATGGCAGTGGGACTGGTATGCTGGGAGCGTCTGCCGGAGGAAATGGTAAACCACTGGGATTTCACCGGTCAGCCCGACGGATGGTGCCCCCGTCCCATGGCGGTCTTCGGCCTGCCCCTGATCCTTCTTCTGGGCCACTGGTTCTGCGTCTTCTGCACTGCCCGGGATTCCCACAACCGGGAACAGGACGGGAAGATCCTGGGGGTCGTGCTCTGGATCTGTCCTGCGGTATCCCTCTTCGCCGGGGGTATGCTCTACACCCACGCCCTGGGCTACGAGGTTTCTGTCAATGCCGTATGCCTGTTCCTGGGTGCGCTGTTCCTCCTGCTGGGGAATTACCTGCCAAAATGCCGTCCCAACCACACCATTGGCATCAAAATCAGCTGGACCATGAAAAGCCATGCAGTCTGGGCCCGTACCCACCGCATGGCCGGAAGGCTCTGGTGTCTGTGCGGCCTCGTCCTGCTGCTGGCCGGCTTCCTCCCCCAGGCTTTCACTCCCTGGATTCTTGCCGTGTGTCTTCTCCCCGGCTGCCTGGCCCCGGTGCTGTACGCCCGGTACCATTATCGCAGGCACTATCCCTCCGGTCAGCCGGATCCCACCGATTTCCCCAAATAATCCCCCGGCCGGAGCCAATTTCTTTGTACACTATTGCATAATTCCGGAAGATGTGCTATACTTTCCCTAACCATTATGATGAGGTGAATGCTATGCAAGACATTGGTACCCAATTTCACATCCACTGCAACGAAGGGGATGTGGGCCGTTATGTATTCCTCCCCGGTGACCCCGGGCGCTGTGAATCCATCGCCAGCTATTTCGACAATCCCGTTCATGTGGGCATGAACCGGGAGTATAATATCTACACCGGCACCCTTCTGGGGGAGAAGGTCTCCGTCTGTTCCACGGGCATCGGCGGCCCCTCCGCCGCCATCGCCATGGAGGAGCTGCACAACATCGGTGCCGACACCTTTATCCGGGTGGGCACCTGCGGCGGCATCGACCTGAATGTCCTGCCCGGGGATGTGGTGGTCGCCACCGGCGCCATCCGCTTTGAGCATACCTCCCTGGAGTACGCCCCCATTGAATTCCCCTCCGTGGCTGACTTTGATGTCACCGCCGCTCTGAAAGCCGCCAGCGAGGATCTGGGATACCGGACCCATACCGGCGTTGTCCAGTGCAAAGATGCCTTCTACGGCCAGCACAGCCCGGAGAAGTCCCCGGTCTACTATGAACTGCTGCAAAAATGGGAGAGCTGGAAGCGTCTGGGCGTGAAGGCCAGCGAGATGGAATCCGCCGCCCTGTTTGTCGTAGCCGCTGCCCTGGGTGTCCGCTGCGGCAGCTGCTTCCACGCCGTTTGGAACCAGGAGCGGGAGAAGCTGGGCATGGCCATGCCCATGACGGAGGATACCACCGGTGCCATCCGGGTGGGTATCGAAGCCATGAAGCGCCTCATTGTGCAGGATCAGGGCAAGCAATAATCCCATCCTGCCTCAATCTTGAAAAAAGAGGGAGAGCCGCCGGGCTTTCCCTCTTTTTTATCGTCTTTTTCCTTTCCCCGCCAGGTCCCCATACAGGGGCGTTCCCAGACCGAAGCCCCCGGCGATGGTCAGCAGCTGGCCGGTGGTATAGGCAGATTCCTCGCTGGCCAGGAATACCACCGCTGCGGCGATCTCCTCCGGCAGGCCCATCCGCCCCAGGGGAATGTGCCGCTGAAACAGGGCCCGGAACTCCGCCGTCAGGCTGGATTGCACCGCATCCGTCGCCGTCATCCCCGGCAGGATTCCATTACACCGGATTCCATGACCTGCCTCCTGCAGGGCGATCAGCTTGGTCAGATAGTTGATGGCCGCCTTACTCGTACCATAGGCCACCTGGGAGATATCCGGAACCAGACCACCCACGGAGGAAATGTTGATGATGCTCCCCCCTTTTCCCCGAGCCATGTGCTTCGCCGCCTCCTGGCTGGCAAAGTAGACACTGCGCAGATTCAGATTCACCGTTTCCAGGAACACATCCCCTGGGGTATTGGCGAAATCCAGATCCTTCCCCGGCTGGGATGTGCCGAAATTGTTCACCAGCACATCCACGCTCCCCCCGTTTCTCACCACTTCCTCCACCATGGCGCGGTAGCTTTCCGGTTTGGTCGCATCGTGATAGACACACTGGACATTGGCCCCTTCCCGGTTCAGCGTCTGGGCAATTTGCTGCCCCCGTTCCAGATTCCGGGCTCCCAGAAAGACCACAGCCCCCTCCCGGGCGCAGGCCTTCACGCAAGCCAGACCGATGCCCCGGGTTGCCGCGGTGATCAGCACCACTTTTCCTTTCAGTCGCATATCCGTTCCCCCTGTTGATGAATGTTAGGCAGGCACCACACCAGTACCATCCCCCCAAGAATGCAAGCCAGCTCCCCCACCCCCAGGGTGTGGATGGCCCGGACCGCCGCCTCCGCCCCGGTGCTTCCCTGAGCGATGTGAGCGGTGATTTGATTGGTAAACAGCGGCACAAAAACCGCAACGCCGAAGGGTGCCGCCAGATCCCGAAACAGGCCGTAAGTGCCGGTTCCGGCGCCTGCCTCCCGGGGTGGCAATCCCCACAGTGCGACCTTCATAAAGATCGTCCCGTTCCCTCCCAGGCCGAAGCCCAGAATCCCAAAGGCCGCCAAAAGAAGGGCGAGGGATGTGGCACTGGAAAACAGCAGCAGAAGCCCACAGCCGATCCCGGTCAGGACCAGAGAGCCCGTGAGAATCCTCTTCGGCTCCCATTTGTCCGCCAGGGGTCCCAGGGCCAGTGCTCCCAGGGAAACACCCAGGTACATCACCGAAATCCCATAACCGGAGATGGTGGGATCCCCCGGCTGGGTATAGTTGAGAAAGACGATGGTGTTGGTCATATTGGCCTGCATCAGCCCCTGGGTCAGGAACAGGGCAAGAACACTGAGGAGAAAAGGCCTGGCCGTGAGGAGCTTTCCGGGAAGAATGGGCTTCTCCGCCCGTTTCTCCGCCAGCACCAGGGCGATGCCGCTGAGGACAGCCGCCGTTATCACCCCTATGGAACCGGAAGAAGTCCACCCGGCATTTTGTCCCACCGTGGGCACGCAGAGCGCCAGGCTGAAAAACAGCACCACCAGCACGCCCCCTGCCATATCAAAGCCCCGGAGGGGCTGTTTTTTTGGCTTCCACCCGCCGCCTGTGAGCAGGCAAGCACCCAAAGTCACCAGACAGATTCCCACGCAGATCCATACCATGCTCCGCCAGCCGGAGGCGGCCAGGATCCCCGCCCCCAGGGAGGGGCCAAAGATGACAGCGGCGCTGGATATGAGCATATACAGGGTAAACCCCTTCGCCACCTGATTGGGCGGGAATTCCGTGACGATATAGGCCATGATCACCGGGGTCATGGCGGCAGTGCCGATTCCCACGACGAATCGGGCCACCAGCATAACCCCCAGGGAATTTGCCACCGCCGACAGCACATTTCCCAGAGTAAACACCGCCATTCCCGCCAGAAGCGTCGCCTTCCTGCCGATCACATCCCCCACCTTGCCAAGAATGGGGGCACAGGCCGCCGTGGACATGGCCTGGGCCAGGGCAGTCCAGGTGGTATTGCCGTAAGGCAGGCCAAGATCCGCCACAAAAGCCGGGCCCAGAACCGTGGAGAATCCGCCAACAATTCCAATCAGAAACGCTGCCAGGCCATAGGGGATAAATCCCCTCCCATATTTCTTTTCTTCCATTTTCCCTTCCCTCCCCTGGTTTCCCGTCTAGTATGCCCGGAATTGGGTGTATTATTTACGGCATACGGGATACACTTCCCTCAGAAGGAGGCGAATGCATGGAACAAAAATACTATGAATGCCGGCACTGCGGCAATATTGCTGCCCTGATCCGGGATCAGGGCGTTCCCCTGTTCTGCTGCAAGGAGAAAATGGAGCAAATCCATCCCGGTGCAGCCCATGGCTCGGCGGAGAAGCATATTCCCGTCTGTACGGTATCCGGTGACCGGGTGCAGGTTCGGGTCGGCTCCGCTGCCCATCCCATGACCGAAGCACACCATATCCAATGGATCTGCCTGGAAACGGAGCGCAAAATTCAGTATGCCCACCTGGATCCCGGCGATGCGCCCCAGGCGGAATTCTCCCTCTGCCCGGGGGAAACCGTTCGGGCGGTCTACGCCTTTTGTAATCAACACAGTCTATGGAGGAATTAAAGTATGTCCCAAATCAACCAGGAAGTTTCCGATTTTCAGGTACAGGCCTATCAGAATAACGCCTTCCGAACCCTGTCCAAAAAGGACATTCTGGGCGGCTGGAGTGTCTTTTTCTTCTATCCCGCGGATTTTACCTTCGTCTGTCCCACGGAGCTGGAAGATCTGGCAGAACAGTACGACCAGTTTCAGGCCATCGGCTGCCAGATCTACGCCGTATCCACGGACACCCACTTCGTCCACAAGGCCTGGCATGATGCCTCTCCCCGGATTCAGAAAATCACCTTTCCCATGCTGGCCGATCCTACCCATGGGCTTTCCCGGGATTTTGGGGTTCTCATCCCCGCCGATGGTCTTGCGGAACGGGGCACCTTCATTGTAAATCCCCAGGGGCGGATCGTAGGCTATGAGGTCACCGCCGGCAATGTGGGCCGGAACGCCCAGGAGCTCCTGCGGAAGGTTCAGGCCTGCCAGTTCGTCCATGAACACGGGGATCAGGTATGCCCCGCCAACTGGAAGCCCGGCAGTGAGACCCTGAAGCCCAGCCTGGATCTGGTGGGGCAGCTGTGATGGGGGAGCTGTATGATGTGATCGTGGTTGGGGGTGGGCCGTCAGGGCTTACTGCCGCCCTCTACCTGGCCCGGGCCAAATACCGGGTACTGGTGCTGGAAAAGGCACAATTTGGAGGCCAGATCGCCATTACCCAGGAAGTTGTCAATTATCCCGGCATTGCCAAAACCAGCGGCAGTGCCCTCACAGAAACCATGAAACGGCAGGCGGAGACCTTCGGGGCAGAATTCCGCCTGACGGAAGCCACGGGCTTCTCCCTTTCCGGGGATATCAAGACAGTCCGCACCCGGCAAGGGGAACTCCGGTGCTATGGAATTCTCCTTGCCACCGGTGCCCAGCCCGCCACTGTGGGTTTCCGGGGCGAGGAGACCTACAAGGGCCGGGGGGTTGCCTACTGTGCCACCTGCGACGGAGAATTCTTCACGGGAAAGGACATTTTCGTAGTGGGCGGCGGCTATGCCGCGGCGGAAGAAAGCATTTTCCTGACGAAATTTGCCCGTCATGTCACCATTCTCATCCGAAAATCCGACTTTTCCTGTGCCGCTTCTCTGGCGGAGCGGGCAAAAGGCCATCCCAAGATCACCGTACTGACCAACACCGTCCTCAAAGCGGTATCCGGCGATGACGGCCTGAATTACGCCCGGTATCAAAATACCGTTACAGGGGAGGAAACGGAGGTGATCTGCCCGCCCGGGGAGACCTTCGGCGTATTCGTCCTGGCTGGGTATTGCCCGGATACCGGACTGGTGCAGGGTCTTGTTGACCTGACTGAGCAGGGGTATATCCGCACCGACGCTGCACAAAAGACCAGCGTGGAAGGCGTGTATGCCGCCGGAGATGTCTGCGTCAAGGCCCTGCGCCAGGTCGTTACCGCAACGGCGGATGGTGCCTTGGCCGCCACGGAGCTGGAAAAGTATGTCGCCGCCATGCACCGGAAAACCGGCCTTCGCCCCACCTTTCCCGGAACGGCCGTTTCCGCCGCCAGCACGGAATCTAGCCACGCACCCCAGGCTGCCCTGTTCTCCCCCCAGGAACGGCAGGAGCTTTCCGCCCTCTTTTCCCGGTTGGAATCCCCTCTGGTGCTGGAGCTGACCCTGGATCACCGACCGGTGTCCCGGGAGGCACACCGCTTCGCCATTGATCTGGCCGACCTGTCCCCCATGCTCTCCGTCACCGTGGCCCAGGAGGATGCCACCACGGAGGTTGCTCCCTGCATCAGCCTGTGCCGCGGAGACGGCACGCAGACTGGTCTTGCCTTCCACGGCATTCCCGGCGGGCATGAGTTCACCTCCTTCGTGTTGGGCATATACAACGCCGCCGGGCCGGGACAGCCCCTGGACCCCGCCCTTCTGGCCCGGATCCGGGCAATCGCAGAGCCCCTGGATCTGAAGATCCTCGTCACCCTCTCCTGCTCCATGTGCCCGGATCTGGTGATCGGAGCCCAGCGCCTGGCAGCGGAGAATCCCCACATCACAGCCCATGTCTACGACATTCAGCATTTCCCGGAGCTGCGCAAACGCTACCGGGTCATGAGTGTTCCCTGCCTGGTTGTGGGCGACGACAGGGTATCCTTCGGAAAGAAGAGTCTGGAACAGCTTCTGCAACTGCTCACAGGATAAAGAAAAACCATCGGCTGGCCCGGAGGGGCTGACCGATGGTTTTTTGCAAACTAGAATTGGCGCACGACCCGTCAGAACAGGCTCACCTGGCTGGTATCCGGCAAATCACCGAAGGCACCGGCATCGGAGAGCATCTGGATATGGGTCTTGGAGACCTTGGGACAGGCAGCTGCCACTTCCTCAATGGACAGGAAACTCTTACCCTCCCGGCCCTTCATCAGGTCCCAGGCGGCATTTTCGCCCAGGCCAGAGATGGACACAAAGGGCGGACGAAGCTTGTCATCCTCAATGAGGAATTTGGTGGCATGGCTCTTGTAGATATCAATGGGCAGGAATTCCAGACCCCGGAGGTAGTATTCATAGACCACTTCCAGGGTGGTAAGCAGATCCTCATCCTTGGCTGTGGCATCCTCATTGGCATCGATCTCCCCGATCTTCTCCAGGGCCACTTCCATGCCCCGGGTCATCAGCTGGGCATCAAATCCGCCCTTCTGGCTCCGGCGGTAGAAATAGGCGGCGTAGAAGGCCAGGGGCTTATAGACCTTGAACCAGGCAATGCGGAAGGCCATCATAACATAGGCCACGGCATGGGCCTTGGGGAACAGGTACTTGATCTTCTTGCAGGAGCCGATGTACCAATCCGGCACACCGGCGGCCACCATTTCCTCCTCCGCCCCATCCGGCAGACCTCTGCCCTTACGGACGGACTCCATGATCTTAAAAGCCCGTTTCTCCGGCATACCACAGGAGATCAGGTAGATCATAATATCGTCACGACAGCCGATGGTGCCGTCCACCGTTGCGACCTTGGAGGTGATGAGATCCCGGGCATTCCCCAGCCACACATCCGTACCGTGGGTATAGCCGGAGATTCGCACCAGGAAGTCAAATTTCGTGGGCATGGTATCCAGCAGAACCCCCCGGGTGAAGCGGGTGTTGAATTCCGGCACGCCGACGGCACCTGTGGGTCCCAGGAGCTTATCATTCTCGTAGCCCAGGATCTTGCTGGAAGTAAATATGGACATGGTGCCTTTGTCGTCCAGGGGAATGGTTTTGGCATCCACGCCGGTCATATCCTCCATCATGCGGATCATGGTGGGGTCATCATGGCCCAGCATATCCAGCTTCAGCAGGTTTTCCTCCATGGAGTGGTATTCAAAATGGGTGGTGATCTGGTCAGAATTGGGGTCATCCGCCGGGTGCTGCACCGGGCAGAAGTCCCAGATCTCATTTTCCTGAGGGATGACCACCAGACCGCCGGGATGCTGGCCGGTGGTGCGACGCACGCCCACGCAGCCCTGCGCCAGTCTGGCCTCCTCCGCCCGGGAGGCGGTCTTGCCCCGCTCCGACAGGTACTTTTTCACATAGCCGAAGGCGGTCTTTTCCGCCACGGTGCCGATGGTGCCCGCCCGGAACACATGGGACGATCCAAACATGGAAATACAGTACTTGTGCGCCTCCGCCTGATATTCGCCGGAGAAGTTCAGGTCGATATCCGGCACCTTGTCGCCGCCGAAGCCCAGGAAGGTCTCGAAGGGGATGTTGAAGCCGTCCTTTTCCATGGGGGTGCCGCACTTGGGGCACACCGCGTCGGGAAGGTCCGCGCCGCAGTTGTAGCCCTTGGGCACATTCAGCTCCGTGTACTTGCAGTCGGGGTTGGGGCAGCGGTAGTGGGGCTGGAAGGAATTGACCTCCGTGATACCGGACATATAGGCCACAATAGAAGAGCCCACGGAGCCACGGGAGCCCACCAGATAGTTGTGCTCCAGAGAATTCTGCACCAGCTTCTGGGCAGACATGTAAATCACGTCATAGTGGCAGGAGATGATATCGTGGAGCTCCGTCTCCACACGCTTGACGAAAACCTCCGGGGGATTGTCTCCATAGAGCCGGTGGAATTTGCCGTAAACCAGGCTTTTCAGGTCCTCTACGGAGTTTTCGATCTTGGGGGCGAAGAGATTGTGGGGCACAGGCCGCATGGTCTCGCACATGTCGGCAATAAGATTTGGGTTGGTAACGACAATTTCCCGGGCCTTCTCCTCCCCCAGGTAGGAAAACTCCTCCAGCATGTCGTCCGTCGTGCGGAAGTACAGGGGCATGGGCTTGTCCGCATCGGAGAAGCCCTTGGTGGCCAGCAGGATGTGGCGGAAAATCTCATCCTCGGGGTTTAAGAAGTGGACATCGCCGGTGGCGACCACCATTTTGCCCAGCTCCTCACCCAGACGGACAATCTTCCGGTTGTAATTTCGCAGATCCTCGTCGGTTTTCGCCTCATATTTTTCGTTTTCCAGCATGAACCGGTTGTTGGCCAGGGGCTGGATTTCCAGGAAGTCATAGAAGGCGGCGATACGCTTGAGCTCATCGTCACTTTTTTTATCCAGAATCGCCTGGAACAGCTCACCGGCCTCGCAGGCCGATCCAATAATCAGCCCCTCCCGGTGCTCCAGGAGCAGGGACTTGGGGATCCGGGGCACCCGCTTGAAATAGGTCAGGTTGGATTCCGAAATGATCTGGTAGAGATTCCGCAGGCCCAGCTGATTCTTGGCGAAAAGGATGATATGCCGGGCCCGGCGGTCACCGATGCGGCCCTTGGAGCGCAGGCCCACCATGACCGGGTTGATATCCTGAAGACGGTGGATATGATGCTCCTCCTCCAGCGTTTTGAGGAAGCGGCTCATGATCAGGCCGCAAATCAGGGCATCGTCCCCCGCCCGGTGGTGATTGAATTCCGGCAGACTCAGGGCGTTGGATACGATATCCAGCTTGAATTTATTCAGCTGGGGCATGAGATTCTGGGCCAGGATCAGGGTATCGGCAGCGGTGAAGCGGTATTCCAGCCCCTGGCGGGCGCATTCCGCCCGGATGAAGCCGGTATCAAAATCGGAGTTATGGGCCACCAGCACCCGATCTCCCACAAATTCCAGGAATTTGGGCAGAACCTCCTGAATCGTGGGGGCTCCCTCCAGCATTTCGTCGGTGATGCCCGTCAGATCCACGATTTTCTTGTCCAGCTTCCGCTGGGGATCCACAAAGGTCTGGAACCGGTCCAGCTCCTGGCCGTTTTGCATCACCACGGCCCCGATCTCAATGATCCGGTCGTTCTGGGAGGACAGGCCCGTGGTCTCCAGGTCGAAGGCAACATAAGGCTGGTCGAAGGTCATATCCCCGGTGCCATGAACCACAATCCGGTCATCCACATCGTTGACATAGTAGCCCTCACAGCCATAGAGGATCTTGATCAGCTCGTCCGTTCCGGCCACCTTGGGGGGCTTTTTCCCCTCCACGCAGTGGAGGGCATCGGTAAAGGACTGGCAGCAGCCGTGATCCGTAATGGCAATGGCCTTGTGGCCCCAGGCCGCCGCCTGCCTGATGGCATCGGCGGTATTGGTCAGGGCATCCATATTGGACATAATGGTGTGCAGATGGAGCTCCACCCGCTTTTCTCCCGGGGCCATTTCCTTCCGCTTCTCCATGGCACCGGTGGTGACGGCGAAGGGCTTGAGGATCATCTCATTGTCGAAATTATTGACCATGAGCTTGCCCTGAACCCGAAGCACCGAGCCAACCTTCACCGCATCCAGCAAAGGCTTGGCCTCATTGGCCTCCATAAAGCGGTTGACCCGGATGGAGCCGAAATGATCGGTCATGTCGAAATTGATGACCCAGGCATTGCGCTTTTTCAGCTCCTTGTGCTCCACGCTGAACACCCGGCCCTCCACAATGACACTGCCCATATCCAGGCTCAGCTGGCGCATGGGCACAGGGGTGCCCTTGAAGGGCTTGCCGTAGATCATGTCGCTGGGCTGAGCGGGAGCATCCTTCCTGGCCGCCGGCTGGACGGCCGTCACCCGGGGCAGATCCCGGATCATTTCCCCCCGGATCTTCTCCGTGGCATCGTAAAGCGCCTGTCCCTCCAGGTCATTACCGGGGCAGATCTCGATGGTCACGGAGGTGGCAAATTCCTGGGCCAGTGCGGCACAAACTGCGGGCACGCAGGCCTCCAGCTCCTTGCGTCCGTTGCCCACCAGGGAAATTTTCAGCTTGGTATCCTCCCATTCCCACCGGGCACCGGCCAGGGAGGCCCGTGTCATGGAATTCTGGGCCACAAACAGATCCCGCAGCTCCTGGGGCTGGATACAGTGGAGCTGATCCGGGGGAAACACCGGGGTGATGGCCATGTCCCGCAGACCATAGATCCGGCTGATGTCCAGCTGAACCTGATCCAGGCGCTTCCGGGGCAGATACCGGGGGCACTCCAGGGCAACACGAACCGTCCCCGCCCCGGGGTCGATATCCGCTGCGGCGATCACCGCCTGGGCCAGTTCCTCCCCCAGCCGTTCCTCCGGCTCGTAGGCCGGGAACATATGTAAGAATTGAATGGTTTGTCCCATAGTTAACCTCAAAACAGTCAATTCCGGGCCGGAATCTCCAGCCCGGAATTGGGTGATCACATTTTTTCGATGCGGGAAAGGAGGGCGGGAAGCAGCTCCTCGTAAGGCAGCTTTTCCACCTGGACACCCTTCTCAAAAATCATGCCCCAGCCATCGCCTCCGGCGATGCCGATATCCGCCTCCCGGGCTTCTCCGGGGCCGTTGACCACACAGCCCATAACCGCCACAGTGATGGGCTTCCGGCAGTCCTTTAGGGCCTGATCCACCTGGTTCACCAGGCCGATCAGATCGATCCGGGTCCGGCCGCAGGTGGGGCAGGACACGATGTTCACACCCTCTTTCCGCAGACCGGCGGCTTTCAGGATATCCTTGGCGGCATAGACCTCCTCCACAGGATCATCCGTCAGGCTCACCCGGAGAGTATCTCCGATCCCGTCGAGGAGGAGGGAACCGATGCCCATGGCGGACTTGATCAATCCCTGACGGACAGGGCCCGTCTCCGTCACGCCGATGTGGATGGGATAGTCGCATCTGCTCCGGAACAGCCGGGCAGCCGCCACCATGGTAGGGACGGTGGAGGACTTCATGGACACGCAGGTATCATAGAAGCCGTTCTTCTCCAGCAGCTCCAGGTGCTGAAAGGCACTCTCCACCAGAGCTTCAGCGGTGGGATGGCCGTATTTTTCCAGCAACGCCGGATCCAGGCTGCCGCCGTTGACACCGATGCGGATAGGGATATGCAGATCCCTGCACACCTCCACCACCGCCTTCACCCGATCCTCCCCGCCGATATTGCCGGGGTTGATGCGGATCTTGGCGGCACCGCCCTGGGCAGCGGCAATGGCCAACTTATAGTCGAAATGAATATCCGCCACCAGCGGCAAGGGGCTTTCCTTGCAAATCTCCCCAAAGCTCCGGGCGGCCTCCATATTAGGCACCGCCAGGCGCACCACCTGGCAGCCAGCGGTTTTCAGGGCCCGAATTTGGGCCAGGGAACCGTCTACATCCGTGGTCTTGGTATTGAGCATGGACTGGATGACCACCGGCGCGCCGCCGCCAATGGCAACATCTCCTACATGAATTTGTCTCGTCATTTTTCTTACCCCTTAAAAATGGTAAATATGTCATGGAACATGATCACAGCCATCAGGATCAGCAGCAGCACCATGCCCACGCCATGGAGATAACCCTCATATTTGGGATCCAGTTTTTTCCGGGTAACAGCTTCCACCGCCGTGGTCAGCAGAAGACACACCGCCCGGCCGCCATCCAGCGCAGGAATGGGCAGCAGGTTCATGATCGCCAGGTTGATTCCCAGGAAGCCACCCAGATAGAGCATATTCAGCAGTGCGTCCAGGGTGGTATCGGCACTTTCCGCAGTATCGGACATGAGCTTCACAATACCCACAGGGCCGGTCATATCCTGCAGGCCGACCTGTCCCCCCAGGAGCATTTCCAGGCTCAGGCGAATGTTCCGAACGGTATCCGCCGTCACCTGCCCCACATACTTCACCTTCCCCAGGAAATCCGTCTGGCGGACCTCGCCAAAGCCAAAGCCATAGTGCAGGTATTCTCGACCATTCTCGTCGGTATGGCTGTGGGCCATGGAGAAATCCCGGAAGGTCAGGATCTCCCCCTCCCGGAGGATCACAATATCGTGGTTCACCTGGTTGTGGAGGGACAAAATGGTGGAAATGTCGGAATTGAGGTAGATCTTCTCTCCATCCAGTTCCAGAATCTCATCCCCGATGCGAAGGCCGTCCTCGCCGTTGAACACGCAGCAGTCGGTAAACTGATTGATCACCGGAGCCACCACCTGATCCCCGGGGAGGAAGATGGCGGTGAAAATGGCAACACCTGCCACGAAATTCATGGCAGCACCCGCCACCAGAATGATCAGTCGCTTCCACCAGGCCGCCTTCTGGAAGGAGCGGGGATTATCCGTCTCCTCGTCCTCTCCCTCCATGGCGCAATAGCCGCCGATGGGGATGCAGCGCAGGCTGTACAGGGTCTCTCCCACCTGCTTTTTCCAGATGGCCGGGCCCATGAACAGGGCAAACTCATTGACCTGGACCCCAAAGGCCTTGGCTGTGAGGAAATGCCCCAGCTCGTGAATGAAAATCAGAAAGCTGAAAATCAGAATCGCAACAAGAATACTCATCGGTCACCGTGCCTCCACCGCGCTGCGGACGGCCTGGCGGGCCAGGCGGTCCGCTTCCAGGATCTGTTCCAGATCCGGCTCCGCCACAAAGGGCACCGCCGCCACCGCATCCCGAACCAGACGGTAAATGTCATAAAACCCGATCCGATCCTGGAGATACAGGCCCACCGCCTCCTCATTGGCACCGTTCATAGCCGGGCAGGCCGTGCCGCCGGTTTTGGCGCATTCCCGGGCCAAAGCAAGGCAGGGGAAGGCATTCAGGTCGGGATGGGAGAAGGTCAGGGCTCCACAGGTTGTCAGATCCAGGGGATCCACCACGCAGTCCTGCCGCTGGGGATAGGTCATAGCCAGCTGAATGGGCAGGCGCATATCCGGCACGCCCATCTGGGCCATCACAGCCCCATCCACAAATTCCACCATGGAATGGACAATGCTATGGCGGTGGATCAGCACATCCACCTGCTCCAGGGGCAGGTCATACAGGCGCATGGCCTCGATGACCTCCAGGCCCTTGTTCATCAGGGTGGCACAGTCCACCGTGATCTTGGCGCCCATTTTCCAGGTGGGATGGCGCAGCACATCCGCCTTGGTCACGGTTTTCAGCTGCTCCGGCTCCATGCCGAAGAAGGGACCGCCGGAGCAGGTCAGGATGATCCGCTTCACCTCCCGGCTTTCCCCGCAGCCCATCAGACACTGGAAAATGGCGGAATGCTCGGAATCCACGGGGATGATCTGGCTCCCCCAGCGTTTTGACTCGGCCATGACCAGCTCACCGGCGCAGACCAGGGTTTCCTTGTTGGCCAGGCCGATCCGCTTCCCCTTGCGTATGGCCGCCAGGGTCGGCTTCAGACCAACCATTCCCACCACGGCTGTGATGACACAGTCCGCCTCCTCCATGGTGGCCGCGGCAATGAGTCCCGCCTCACCCCAGGCAACCTGGATGGGAAGATCCGGGAGCTGGGCCTGCAGGGCCTGCGCCGCTTCCTCCGTGGCCATGACCGCCAGCTTCGGCCGGAACTGACGGCACTGCTGGGCCATCCGCTCCACGCTGGTACCGGCGGTCAGCGCCGCCACGGGAATGCCCAAATGGGCCACAATGTCCAGACTCTGCCGGCCGATGGAGCCGGTAGAGCCCAAAATACTCACACACTTTACCATATCACTTCACCGCCATAGGAATCAGAAGCAGGAGCGCTTCTGCCAGAGGGGCCACAATGGTCATGGAATCGAACCGATCCAGAATGCCGCCGTGGCCGGGAATCAGCGTACCATAGTCCTTGATACCGGTCTGGCGCTTAATGACGGAGAAGCACAGATCTCCGAACACCGCCGCCAAAGAACCCACAATGCCGTAAAGCACCGCCACAAGGTAATTGACCTTGTAGCCGAAGAATCCACCCAGCACAAGGCCGTAGATCACCATACCGATGACCGCACCGGCCACACCGCCAACCACGCCTTCAATGGTCTTGTTGGGGCTGACCACCGGAGCCAGCTTGTGCTTGCCGAAGGCCCGGCCGGCGAAATACGCGCCGGTATCGGACAGGAATGCCATGATAAAGGGAATCATAATGAACACCCGGCCATCCCGCAGGCCATGGATCCGCACCAGGCCGCTGAGGAAGAAAGGAATCAGAAGCCCCGCCACCAGGCAGTAGGATACCTTGTCAAAGCGCAGCTTCACATGGGATGCCATCATCTCCCCGAACAGAGCCCCGCAGAAAGCCAGCAGCCCCATCAGCGCCCAGGCAAAGGGACGCTGGCAATAGCACCACAGGGGCACCAGGAAGGCCATGACCATGGAATAGAGCACCAGCCGCCGGTGCTGCACCAGCTCGGTCCGGTACAGCAGCTCATAGGCCGCCACCGCAGAGGCCAAGCTCAGCAGCAGGGCGGTAAAGATCTTGGGCAGACTCAGCACCGTGACCAGCAGCAGGGGCAGCAGCACCGCCGCCGATAGGATACGAATTTTCATACTTTCAAACGCCTCCAAACCGGCGGTTGCGCCGGTGGTATTCTTCAATGGCCGCATCCAGGTCAGCAGGACCGAAATCGGGCCACAGAACATTCATAAACACAAATTCCGAGTAAGCGGTCTGCCAGGGCAGGAAATTGCTGGTCCGCTTCTCGCCGGAGGGACGGATCACCAGCTCCGGGTCCGGCACACCCACGGAATCCAGGTAGTCAGAGAAAGCATCCTCCGTCAGTGCCTGGGGATCTACCTTTCCGGCAGCCACATCCTGGGCAAATTTTCTGGCGGCCCGGACGATTTCGTCCCTTCCGCCGTAATTCAGGCAGAAATTCACCTGTACTTCATGGTAATCTGCGGAGCGGGCCTGGGCATCCTCGCACAGAGCCCGGAGCTTGGGGCTGAGGCGGCTCAGGTCACCGAAAAAGCGGAAGCACACATAGTTCTTCTCCATATCCGCCAGGGCTTCCTTCAAATAACGCTCCAGGAGCGTCATGATCCCCGCCACTTCCTCCGCAGAACGCTTCCAGTTCTCCGTGGAAAAGGCATAGACCGTCAGATATTCCACACCCAGGGTGCGGCAGTAATTGGCAATGGTGCGGAAGGATTCCGCTCCGGCCTTGTGGCCGGCCGTCCGGGGCAGACCCCGGTTTTTTGCCCAGCGGCCGTTGCCGTCCATAATGATGGCAATATGTCTGGGCGGGGCAATGGTATTCTCCTTCTGAAGATCAGACATGGGGAAACACCTCTTTCTATGGTTTATCAGAATACACATCATTGCGAGCCGGGACTTCCGGCTCGCAATGATGCTGGTATTTTTACAGGGACATCAGTTCCTTTTCCTTGGTGGCGACGGCAGCATCCACCCGCTTGATATTCTTATCCAGCAGGTCCTGCAGATCCTTCTCCGCCTTCTTCTGGTCGTCCTCGGTGATCTCAGAGTTCTTTTTCAGCTTCTTGACATAGTCCATGCCGTCCCGGCGCACATTGCGCATGGCGACCTTGGCATCCTCGGCGTACTTCTTCACCTGCTTGACCAGATCCTTACGACGGTCCTCCGTCAGCTGGGGGAACACCAGGCGGATCACCCGGCCGTCGTTCTGGGGGTTAATGCCCAGATCGGAGATCTGGATGGCCTTCTGGATGTCCTTCAGGAGCTTGGTATCCCAGGGCTGGATCACCAGGGTCCGGGCATCGGGGGAAGAAATGGTGGCCACACCGTTCAGCGGGGTCTCGCTGCCATAGTATTCCACGCAGATCCGGTCCAGAACCTTGGGATTTGCCCGACCGGCACGAACGGCATCAAACTCCTCCTGGAGATGGTCCAGGGCCTTGTCCATTTTTCTTGCGTATTCCTTAAAATCAACGCTCATGTCATGTATCCTCCTTAGAATTGGTTTTTCACGGTGGTACCGATTTCTTCCCCGGAAACCACCCGCAGAATGCTGTTTTCCTGATCCAGGCCGAAGCAGACCATGGTCATGTCATTGTCCATGGCCAGGGCCATAGCCGTAATATCCGTGGCCTTCAGGTTCTTGGCCAGGGCTTCGCTGTAGGTCAGGTGGGTATACCTCACCGCATTGGGATCCTTGTTGGGGTCGGCGGAATAGATGGCATCGATATTCTTGGCCATGAGAATGGCATCCGCCTCGATCTCCACACCCCGAAGCACCGCGCCGGTATCGGTGGAGAAATAGGGATTGCCGGTTCCGGCGGCAAAGAGCGCGACCTTTCCTTCGTTCAGGTAGCGCTCGGCGGTATCCCGGGTAAAATACTCAGCGAACTTATTCATCTCCACGGCGCTGAGCACCCGGGCCTCCAGGCCATGCTTCTCCAGTGCATCCGCCACGGCGATGGCATTCATCACGGTACCCAGCATACCCATGGCATCGGCGTGGCTGCGCTGCATCTTGTCCGCGCCATCCTTGACGCCCCGCCAGAAATTACCGGCACCGATGACCAGACCCACCTGGACACCCAGCTCCACACAGGCCCGAATGGAATCGCAGAGCTTCCCGATGATCTGGAAATCCAGGCCCCGGTGGGCATCCCCGGCCAGAGCTTCGCCGCTGACCTTCAGCAAGATCCGCTTGTATTTAACTTGGTTCAAAACTGATCCTCTCCTTCTTCTTGAGCTATCCTCCCCTATTTTATAATAGGTCCGCCCAATTGGCAACCATAATTTCTTCAAAATCGGAAAATGTTTTCGCAAAATTCACATTTTCTCCCGGCCATCCCGGGTTTCCCAAGGCAGAAGCGGGATATTTTCCCGGGAAACCGTGATTTTCAGTTGCAAAAGCCGCCACTATGGGTTATAATTGGTTATTATCTATGAAACGAAAGGATGCTATGGAATATGGCAGAAACTGTCGAGAGCAAGAATTTTATCCACAGCTTCATTGAAGAAGACATTGCCGAGGGCGGTCGGTTCGCCGGCAAGACCATTCATACCCGGTTCCCGCCGGAGCCCAACGGCTATCTCCACATTGGCCACTGCAAGGCCCTGACCATCGACTTCAGCACGGCGCAGAAGTACGGCGGTATGTGCAACCTGCGTATGGACGATACCAACCCCACCAAGGAGGATGTGGAGTTCGTGGAGGCCATCCAGGAGGATATCC
>CAYRYT010000027.1:0-17851 GCA_964428625.1 uncultured Oscillospiraceae bacterium
ACCCCCGCAAACGGAGTCAGAGTCCGGTGTGCTACCGTTACACAAATCCTCTATGTCGCACGGACGGGTATTATTATATCGAAAATCCCGAAAATGTCAAGAACTTTTTTTGATTTTTTCAAAAAATCTTTTCCCGGCCAGGAATTTCCTGCCCGGGATAGTTTTTATTCCGCCAGCGGCTTCAGCACTGCGAAGGACTGGCCGCCCAGGGTCAGCTTTTCTCCGGTGCGATCAGCCCGGCCCAGGGTATACAGAGACTCGTACTGGCCATCCAGGTCAAGGGCCAGGGGCTCCCGGCTGGGATTCACCGCCACCAGCAGGCTCCCCCGCTTGTAGGCAAAGAGACGGCTGCCGGATTCCGCGGAATACACGGCAAAGGGGCTGTAGTTCTGCAGGTCGGGGTTTGCCTGGCGCAGGGCGATCAGGCCCCGGACATGGTTCAGGAAAGAATTCGGATCCCCTTCCTGGTCCGCCACGGTGGGGGCATCCGCCCCGGACTCCACGGGCAGATAAATGGCATCAGCCTGGGAGAAGCCCAGATTCTTGCTGTGATCCCACTGCATGGGGGTGCGGGAGCCGGTACGGGCATAGCCGCCCTCCTTGGTGGGGAGTTTGCGGTAGGGCATACCGATCTCATCGCCGTAGTAGAGGAAGGGTGAGCCGGGCATGGTCAGCAGGAAGGCCAGGGCCAGCCGCCGCTCGGTGTCATCCAGCAGGGGGGAGATTCGGGCGGTATCGTGGTTGCCGGTGATGAAGCACCACAGGCCCCCCAGCTCCCTGGCATCGGTGTACTGGGGCAGATAGTCCGCCAGGAAGTGGGAAATATCCCGGGTGGAGTCGGCCTTGAAATAGCTGTTGTTAACCAGCCGGTCCGTACCGAAATCCGCCAGCTCATAATCCCGCAGGAGGCTGGAATAACCGTTGCCATGCCACTCCAGGTAGAAGTCCATATCGAAGCCGCAGGCCAGGGCCTGCTCGGGATGGTTCCACTCGGACACCAGGGCCGCCTCCGGGTACTCCCGGTGGATGGCACCGGCCATATCCTTCCACACCGCCATGGTGGCGACCTTATAGCCGTCGTCATTTTTCACCAGACTGTCGGCCATATCCACCCAGAAGCCGTCACAGCCCTTGTCCAGCCAGAAGCGCATAATATCCTTCATCGCCTCCCGGGTGGCCATGGGGCCGGGGGCATCGATGGGCTGCTGCCAGCTCTGGTGGATATCCCGGTAGCCATAGTTCAGGGCGGGCTGGCACTTGAAATAATTGATGATGTAGCTGGCATTCCGGGGGCACTCGCCGCTGATGAATGGCCGGCCGTCGCCGCCGGCGAAGGCATTATCCGTCCAGATATACCGATCCGCCAGTTCCCCGGCAGGCTCCTCTTGACCGCTCTCCCGGAACCAGGCGTGTTCCTCGCTGGTGTGGCCGGGAACCAGGTCCAGCAGAACCTTGATACCCTTCTCGTGGGCCGCCTGGAACAGGGCCACCAGATCCTCGTTGGTGCCGTAGCGAGGGGCTACCTTCTTATAATCCCGGACATCGTAGCCCGCATCCTTGAAGGGCGAATCGAAACAGGGATTGATCCACAGGGCATTGCACCCCAGGCTCTTCACATAGTCCAGCTTGGAGATGATGCCGGGGATATCGCCGATGCCATCCCCATTGCTGTCGCAGAAGGTCTGGGGATAGATCTCATAGAAAATCGCGTTTTTCAACCATGTTGCTGCCATTATGATTCCTCCATATTGGTTTCTTCCCAGGGGAAATGGCCGCCGGCCAGAAGCTGCCGCAGGAAGGCGAAGGTCACTTTCTCCCCCTGATCCCGGAGCAGCTCCAGAATGTAGGCCAGTTCCTTTTCCGTCTGGGGATTCATCAGGTGCCGCTCCCGGCTCCCGGCGAAGTAGAGATACGGGGAGGCCTGGGTATAGCCCTGCCCCTGGTAGACCCGGCAGGCGGCAATGCGATCCATCACCATCTCCACCAGATACCGCCTCGGCATGGGAACCGGCCGGTATTCCCGGGTCACGGGGTCCATATCCGTCCAGTATTCATAGTGGTGGCGGTTGCGGCCCTTATGGTGCATCCAGGCCTCGCTGTAGCCTTTTTCCTCCCGTTCGGCGGCGTTGGGGCTGCGGACGCCCTGGTAATATTTCACCCCGGTGGCAAATTCCGTGGGGGCGTATTTGGACAGGTCATGGGTCAGGCCCTGCCAATACAGGCCCACCCGGAAGCAACCGGTGAGTACCAGCCACTTGTGCCGGGTAATGGTTTTGAAATGCTGCCATGCTTTCATGCCATAGCCTCCTTTTCACGGCCATTATAGCCCACAACCCGGGCAAATGCAACTGCGACTTGACCAATTTCTTCCCGGGGAGTAGAATAAAGACAGAGAAAAAACAAAGGAGTGTTTTTCCCATGCACTATGATTTTACCACCATTCTGGACCGGCGGGGCATGGATGCCCTGGCGGTGGACGCTTCCCCCGCCCATCCCAAGCCGGGCTTTGATGTGATCCCCATGTGGGTCGCGGACATGAATTTCCCCGTGTGCCCCAGTGTGACCCAGGCCATGGCCCAGCGGATCCAGCATCCCTGCTACGGCTATTTCCAGCCCCGGGATGCCTATTACGATGCCATCATCCGCTGGCAGCAGCGGCGCAATGGGGTGGAGCACCTGGAGAAAGAACACATCGGCTACGAAAACGGTGTCCTGGGCGGCGTAATCAGCGCCCTGAACGCCGTGTGCTCCCGGGGTGACAAGGTTCTGGTTCACAGCCCCACCTACACCGGCTTCACCCATGCCCTGGGGGACAATGGGTACCGCATCGTCTCCACCCCCCTGGTACAGGACGGATCGGGGATTTGGCGCATGGACTATGAGGATATGGAGGCAAAGCTCCGGGCCGAGCCCATCCACGCTGCCATTTTGTGCAGCCCCCACAACCCCTGCGGCCGGGTCTGGGAGCGCTGGGAGCTGGAAAAGGCCATGGAGCTGTACCGAAAGTACGATGTTTTCGTGGTATCCGACGAAATCTGGTCCGATCTAACCCTGCCGGGTCACCGGCACATCCCCACCCAAAGCATCAGCGACGATGCCCGCCAGCGCACCGCCGCCATGTACGCCCCCAGCAAGACCTTCAATCTGGCGGGTCTCGTGGGGAGCTATCATATCATCTATAACAATTGGTGGCGGGACCGGGTAGGGAAGGAATCCGCCCTGAGCCACTACAATTCCATGAATGTGCTGAGTATGCACGCCCTGCTGGGGGCCTACACCCCGGAAGGGGAGGCCTGGACAGATGCGCTTCGCCAGGTTCTGGGAGAAAATGTGGACTATGCCCTGGCCTTCCTGGATGCCCACTTCCCCGGGATCACCGCCAGCCGTCCCCAGGGCACCTATATGCTGTTCCTGGACTGCACCGACTGGTGCGCCGCCCACGGCAAGACCCTGGACCAGGTGCTAAATGCCTGCTACGATGTGGGCGTTGCGGTTCAGGACGGGCGGATGTTCCACGGCCCCTGCCACATCCGCATGAATCTGGCCCTGCCCAAGGCCCGGGTGGAGGAAGCCTTCCGCCGCCTGGCCCAGTATGTATTCATGGCATGATCCGCCGGGGGCAATCCAGCCCCAGGGGGCTTGTCTGCCTGCAGACCCAGTCCCCCGGCCGGATGTCCAGCTTTCCCGCGTCAAACAGGGTGAACTGCGTCCCCACCCGGCCCACCAGAGGTAGTGTCCGCCCCCGCCAGATCACGGCAGGAACCTGGCGGTACATCCCCAGGATGCAGCGGAGGTAGGCCAGGGCATCCCGAAGGCGCAGCCGCTCCGGTGCCGCTATCCGGCCAAAGCCCTCCTGGCGGCCCAGGGCCACCACCGCCGCCCGGGTATCCCGGGGGAAGCGGTAATAGCCCCCATACCCGGCGGTATCCCCCTTCCGGAAGGTGCGCACCTGAACCACCCAGGCCCGAACCTGGCCCACCGGCTCCAGATCCACCGGAACCGCCACAGGCAGCCGCCCCAGGAGGGCGGAGCCAATGCGCACGGCATCCAGCCGGGTCTCCGGGAAGCGAAGGGCAGCGCAGCTGTTGGCCATGTGGCGCATTCCCGGAGCGATTCCCCTGGCCTGCAGCCCTTCCGTCACCCGGCGGAACCGATCCAGCTGGCGGCGGGTCTCCCGGAAGCCGGCCTCGAAGGAATTGGAAAAATGGCTATAGATTCCAAGAATTTCCAACCCCGCCAGGTCATAGATCCGGGCCACCTGTTCCAGATCCTCCCAGGGCACGCCAAAGCGCCCCATTCCCGTATCCACCGCCGCATGGACCCGCACCGGCTGGGCCCCGGCCCGCTGGCAAAAGTGCGCGCCTTCCAGATCCGACACCGTCAGGATGATTTCCCGGGTCACCAGCGCCGCCAGGAGTTCCTCCTCCGCCACGGGGCTAAGCAGAAGGATCTCCTGGGAGAACCCCGCCTCCCGCAGGGCCAGGGCCTCCTCCGGCCGGGACACAGCCAGCATGGCCGCACCCGCCGTCACCCAGGCCCGGGCCGCTGTTTCCAGGCCAAGACCATAGCCCCGGCATTTCACCACCCCGATCACCGGCACCCCAACTTCCTTCACCACCGCCGCTCCATTCCGGGCCAGCGCTGACAAGGAAACGGTCAATTCCACACTGTTATCCACAAAAGCACCCCTTTTCTCCATGGTAGAACCATTGTAGAAAAGGGGTGCATCTTGCTTCTGTTCCCTTGTGCATCAAAAATCCATCGGGTCAGGGATGAACCGCCACCCGGAATCCCACATCGCTGACGCAGAACACCAGAGCCACTTCCCCGAACTCCTGATCTCCGAAGCTGTACTGGATTCCCTGGGGATCCCGCTGGCTGGCCGCATCCCAGATAACCTCCGGCGGGGAAACCAGACCCTGGGACAGATCCATATCCTTATCCGCCAGGTAGACCTCCCGAACCGCAGCCACCATTTCCTCATTGGTCTGCTGTGTCTGCCAGTACCGTTCTCCCGGCTCCAGAACCTGGTAGAATTCCAGGGCAAAGATCCGGCTGGACTCCGGCTCCACAAAGATTTCCAGAAAATACCGATCCACGGCCAGGCTGAGGATCCAGAACACATGGCTGTAATGCTCCGTCATATAGATTCGGGCATGGGCCGTCTGCTCCACCCGATCCTCCAGCATGACCTGGGGCAAAAGCCCCGCATCGATATACCGTTGCACTTCCCGTTCCAGGGTCGGCCCGTCAAAGAGCCAGGCAGGATTGGTCTCCCCGGGCATCAGCTCCCGGTCGGAAATCTCCGCGGGGATCACTTCCACGCTCATATTGCCGCTGGACAGGAGAAAGGCCAGGCCCAGGTCCCCCAGCTCCGCTTCTTCCCGGTTTTCCTCCCGGAATTGCAGTGCCACCGGCTCCATGGCCTCGTAGTGGAGCTGGTCTTCCCCCGCCCGGTCTCCAAACCAGGCCGTCAGGACGGGCAGTGCCCCGCACAGGGCCACGATCATCACCGCCGCCACCAGGCGGACTCCGTTTCTTCCTTTACCCATCCCGTGCCTCCTCTCCGTACAGGGTCACCGTCACCCAGGTTCCCTTCCCCGGGGTGCTGGCAAAGGTCATGCGTCCCCGGTGCAGTTCCACGATCCGCCGGCACAGGGCCAGCCCCAGACCGGCGCCGCCCTGACTCCGGGACCGGGACTTGTCCACCCGATAAAAGGCCTCGGTGATCCGGCTCAGCTCCTCCCGGGCCATGCCCCGGCCGCTGTCCGCCACCTGGAACTGGCATCCGCCGGGAATAATGCTGGCCTTCACCCCGATGGTTCCCGGGCCGTCCATGGCCTTGGCCTCGTTGTCCACCAGGTTGTACAGCAGGGAGCGCACCAGGTCCGGCTCCACCCAGCAGCTCCCCCGGTCACTTTTGCATACCAGCCGGATCCCCCGCCGGGCCAGCACGGGAGCCATGGCTCCCTCCACCTCCGCTGTCAGGGTCTGGAGGGACACCTGGCGCATACAGGGTGGCTCCCGATCCAGCAGGAGCAGCTCCAGGAGCTTATGGGACAGGGTTTCCAGCCGCTGACCCTCGGAGAAGATATACCCCGCCGCCATCAGCCGGGTGCTCTTGTCCAGATCGTCCTGGCGCAGAAGGTCCGCATAGCCGATGATGGCGGTCATAGGGGTTTTCAGCTCATGGGCAAAGGCCCCCATAAATGCCTCCTGGCGCTGCATCTGCTGCTCCAGACGCTGAAAATTCTCCTGCAGGGTATCGGCCATGGCATCAATATCCCGGGACAATTGTCCGAACTCATCCCCCGAGGCCAGACGGGAGCGATGGCTCAGGTCACCCCCGGCGATGCAGGCCACTGCCTGGGTCAAACTTTTCAGCCGCCGGGTCATGGCGGCGGACAGGGCCGCGGCCACCAGCAGCCCCAGGATCACCACAATGCCGTAGGCACCCAGGAACAGCCGCAGCTGATTTCCCCGAGCGGCATAGGCCCCGGACAAATCGTACCGGGCCGTGAGGTTCAAAATATCCGCCCCTGCCCGGAGTGTTCCCCGGATGACCAGGCTATGGCCCCGGTCATCTGCCACCACCTGATAGACGCATTGGTTTTCCCCCGGTTCCGGCAGTGCCGTCTCCCAGACGCTCCCGGGGGTGGCAAAGAGTTCCCCCGTCCCGCAGGTCAGCCGCAGCGCCTGCCAGTCCCAGCTTCGGGCCTCCATTTGTTCCAGGATCCCGGCCAGGCTCTCCGTCCCCACCTGACTCTCCACGCTGTTGACCAGGTACAGGGTGTTCTGGATGCTCCCGAAGGAGCCCAGGGCACTCCGGGTCTGCTCCTCCAGGGCGCTGTAGAAGGAGGCGGTGATGAGCACCGTGCCGCCCAGGCAATGAGCAGGGCAATGGTCACCAGCAACCGCAGGCGAAAGCTCATGGCTCCACCTCCAGGCGATACCCCAGGGCGTAGACCGGCTTGACCCGCTGGTTCCACCCCACTTTTTTCTTCATCCGCTGGACATGGAGCTCCACCGTCCGGGTGCTTTCGGGGTACTCGCCGCCCCAGACCCGCTCGTAGATGGTGCTCTTATACAGAACCACCCCGGGATTCCGGGCAAAGAGGAGCAGGATCTCGTATTCCTTCCGGGTCAGGGGGATCTCCCGCCCCTGGGTGGTGACCACCATGGACTGGGTGTTGATTTCCAGCCCCGCCACGGATATCACCGTTTCCAGCTTTCCATGGCGGCGGAGGACACCCTCCACCCGGGCCTGAAGCTCCAGCACGGCAAAGGGCTTGACGATATAGTCCTCCGCGCCCATCCGCAGGCCCTTGACCCGGTCCGCCACCCCGCTCTTCGCCGTAAGGAAGATCACCGGGATCTCCAACTGGCGAATATAGGCCATCAACTGGAAGCCGTCGATCCCCGGCAGCATCACATCCAGCAAAATCAAATCAAACCGCTCCCGCTCCAGCACATTGGCCGCTGCCATTCCATCGGCCACACACCGGCACCGGTAGCCGCTTTTGGTCATGGTCAGCCGGAGAAGATCCAGAATCGCCTGCTCGTCCTCCACAATGAGAATATCCACCATACCCATCCCCTCCTTTTCTGTCTTACAGTATACCACAGCTGCATCAACCCTGCATCAAAAATCTCTGTAGCCGGGCGATTGACAAATGGCATTCATTCTGCTAGCATAAAGGCAAACAAAAGGAGGTCGATCCCATGGCTGCCACAGTCTATTTTTCCCGCACCATCACCCCGGAGGCCGTTCTGGCCCTGTACCAGCGCCTGGGCACGGAGCTGCCCGGGAATACCGCTATCAAGCTCCACTCCGGGGAGAAGGGGAATCAGAATTTCCTGAAGCCCGATTTCTGGAAGCCCATCATTGACCATGTAGGTGGCACCGTAGTGGAGTGCAACACCGCCTACGAGGGGGCACGCAACACCACCGAGCGCCATGTCCAGCTCCTGGCGGACCACGGCTGGAGCAAATACTTCCCCGTGGATCTTCTGGATGCCCAGGGCCCGGATCTGCGCCTGGAGATCCCCGGCGGCCGGGTAATCCGGGAGAATTTCGTGGGCAAGGATCTGGCCCATTATGACTCCATGCTTGTGCTGTCCCATTTCAAGGGCCATCCCATGGGCGGCTACGGCGGTGCCCTGAAGCAGCTATCCATCGGCGTTGCCTCTGCCTATGGCAAGGCCTATATCCACGGTGCCGGTGACCCGGCGAAGATCTGGACAGCGGAGCACGATGCCTTCCTGGAGGCCATGGCCGATGCCGCCGGTTCCGTGGTGCAGTTCTTCCGGGGAAAGCTGGCCTACATCAATGTCATGAAAAACATGAGCGTGGACTGCGATTGCTGCGCCGTGGCGGAGGACCCCTGCCTGGGAGATATAGGCATTCTGGCCTCCCTGGACCCCATCGCCATCGACCAGGCCTGCATCGATCTGGTCTACGCCTGCGATGACCCGGGCAAGGCCCATTTCCTCCAGCGGGTGGAGAGCCGCAACGGTGTCCATACCATCGAAGCCGCCGCGGCCCAGGGCTACGGCAGCCGGGAATATACCCTGGTGGAAATCGGATAAATCCAAAACGGGCGGGAGCACACAGAAGTGCCCCCGCCCGTTTTTCAGTTTCCGATGTAGGGCACCCCCGCAGCGCTGATGTACGCCAGATACCCCGCTTTCACCCCGGCGTAATAGCTCCTGCCCACGGGCAGCTCCACCCCATCGATGAGAACCACGGTCTTGGCATCAAAGCTGGCAATGAACCGGCTGTTCACCAGATATCCCTTGTGGATCCGCAGGAAATTGTAGGGTTCCAGTTCCTCTTCCAGAGTCTCCATCCGGGAATAGACCTTCCGCTGGGTCTGCTCCCCTTCAAAATGCAGGACCTGGGTATTTTTATGCACTCAATATAGCGCACCCGGCTGATATCCACCGCCACCGCAGAGCCCCGATCCTTCAGATAGATGAGATCCCCCTGGGACTGCTGTTTCTCCCATTTTTCCCAGAACCGGGTAATCACCTCATTGAGATCCCCCAAAAAATGACTCTTGCGCACAAAGCCGAAGGGCTCCACGGCGAAGGTATCAAACACCCGATCCATCCGGCTGGATACGAAGACAATGCTCGCCTTGCTTCCTCTGGTCTGGAGCTGCTTTCCCAGGGCAATGCCATCCATCTTTGGCATAGAAATATCCAAAAACAGCAGATCATAGTCATACCCCGCCATCCGTTCCAGCAGCTGCCCGGGGGCGGTAAAGGTATCCAGGGAGATCTCCCCGCCCAAATCCCCGAAAATCCCGCCCACCGAGGATGCGATGATGGAAAGAGCCCGGGATTCATCGTCACATACCGCAATCTTCACCCGCTCAATCATTGCCAATCTCCTTTAGCCGCAGCATGAACTCCACCACAAATTCCCCCTGGGTGATGCGGTAGCGGATGCTGCTGTCGTATTTTCTCAAAATGCTTCGGGCTATGGTCATGCCCTTTCCGTGGATGCGGCTATCGACCTTGGTGGTCCGTGCCCCGGCATCCAGAAATGCTTGGGTCTTGGTGGTGGGGTTCTGGATCCGGGTAAACAGATATCCCCCGGCAACCTTCATCTCCACATGGATCACGGAATCCGGGATTTTCTCCGCCTCACAGGCCTCAATGGCATTATCCAGGATGTTGGTATAGAGCTTCACCAGATCCAGCTGGCTGAAGGGAAGCTCGTGGGGAATCGCCGCCTTCAGTTCCATGGGGATCCCAGCCTTCCGTGCCTTGGTGCTTTCTATATGAAAGATAAGATTCATGGTGTGGTTGCCACAGTCCAGAATGGGCACCAGCGGATCGGCAAAGGTGCTGGTCAGCTCCTCGAAATAGCTCCCCAGGCCGGTGTAATCCCCTTGGTCCAGCATCACCTGCATATAGGCGTACTGGTTGTCGATGTCATGCTGGATTTTCCGCAGCTCTGCCAGGTTCTCCTCCGTCACCGCCAGCAGGGATATGGCGGACTTGTTCATCTGGTTCTCCGCCGTCAGATCCTGCACCCGGGTATACTCCCGGCTCATGTGGTAGGTCATCAGATAGCAGACCATATCAATGATCAGCAGCGCCAGCAGGATCACGGACATCAGGGACAGCACCTGCCAATCCCCACCCCGGGGAAAGACATGGACGGCAAACAGATCATAGACCATGACGCAGGCCGAGGAGGACAGGCAGGCCACCAGATTCAGTACCACCCCATGGATACTCAGGTAGTATTTCCAAATCCGGCACCGGCTCAGTCCCATCCCCACAATCACCAGGCCAGCACTGGCCAGAGCTTTCGTATACAGGCTGTCAATACCCAGCCATCCCCCCAGCAGGGCACCAACCACAGCGCTCAGCTCAAATACGGTGATGATGATGGAAATGGTCACCGCCCCCGTGACCATCCGGGCATTGCGGCTCCACCGGGAGAACAGGAAGGCATAGATTATCACGCCCCCGGCATAGGAAAGCCAGGTTCCGATACCTGCCAGGAGGTGATACCGGAAAGTGAGCAGAGACATCCCGCAGTGAATGGCTGTGAAGACCGCCACCAGAAACCCCAGCTTACCCACCACCCGATACCAGCGTTCCGGCTTTTTCTCTTGATAGCTCAGCACGGTATAGCAAAATACCGCTGCACAGAAGCATTGGATCCAGTACGCCGGATCCCGCAGCGTCAGGAGCATTTCCATTATCATCATTCCCTTACCTCAGTTTCCGTCATTATACCACGGTTTTCCGCCCTTTGGAAGGGGAAAAGCGCACGGGGAACCGTGCGCCTTTCCGGAAGAAGATGGGAAGAAGATAACTCGCTTAGTATTCGTCGTCATCGGCCATATTTTTGACACTGACCTTTTCCTTTACTGTCAGCTTGCCGGTTGCAATCATGACGATCTGGCCGATATTCACCAGGGCAAAGATCGCCGTCACGGCCCAGACAGCGTACATTACCAGGACCCAGGGAGAGGTACCGTAGGTGATCACCGCACCGGGTGCCATACCCATAACGGCGCTGGAGTTTGCCTTGTTAAACAGCAGGTAGCGGGTGGACTGCTTCAGCCAGTACACCGCCGTGGGACTTTCGATATCGTACAGTCCATTGGTGCCGTTGTTGCACAGGGTCAGGTTCTGGCCGTTGCGCAGGGCCAGGTCCGTAGTCATGTAGGTATTGGGCTCGCCGCCGGCATCGGTCAGGACGGTGCCGGTGAAGCCGCACTCATCCCGGAGGATGCTGTTGATCACCGTGGAAGCGCCGGCATAGATACCGCCTACCCGGTTATAAGCCGTCATGATACCCGTTGCACCGGTCATCTGGGTGGTCATCATTTCCACCTGGCCATCCTCGTTGATGCCGTAGTAGTTCACATCCCGCTTGGCTTCCTTGACATAGATCTCCCAGCCCCGGTTGTAAACCTCCCGGAATGCCTGTTCATCGCACCAAGCGCAGTAGCCGTTGTTCTGGCGGTTGGTCTCCTGCTCGTTCAGTGCGTAGTGCTTCATAAAGGTAATCAGGCCCTTCTCGGAAGCGGCAGAGGCCTCCACAGCGGCAAACTTACCCGCCAGGACGGGATCCTCGGAATAGTATTCGTAGTTACGGCCGCCGAAAGCGGAGCGGTGCATATTCAGGCCGTAGCCGTACAGGCCGGTAACAGGCTGACCGTTCTCCTGCTTCATAAGCCAGGCCTCCTCTGCGAAGGCGTAGCCCAGATCCCGGGCCAGCTCCAAATTCCAGGTGGCAGAAACCATAGGAGCGCCGCAGTACCAGATGTTGTGGTCATACTGGCTGATTTTCAGCATACCGGCATAGAAGCCGTAGGGGGAGTCGGCATCGTAGCTGATGGGCACGCCGTTGTCCGTATCCGCCAGCTCATTCCAACCGCCGTTGGAGAACATATTGGCCATGGAGTCGATGGTGAACTGGTTGATATAATCATCCCACTTCTCATCGTCAATCGCCACGCCACGCATTTCCACCAGGGTGTAGTTGGTCTCGTCCACATTGGTCACAGGCATTTCCGTAATGGGGTTCTGGGAATCGTCCCATACATCGTAAACCTCGATCTGCTGAATAGCCCGCTCATCGGTCAGGGTCAGGTCCATGCTGATGGGCGCGGTGGGGAAGCTGTCCTTGAAGTTTTCCCGGCTCATGGTGTGGATATAGCCGTCACCGGTGGAGCCTTCGTCCCACTGGGCGAACTTGTAGTTGGTTTCATCGTCCATGGCATTGGTCGCCGCCACCAGATCGGTGGTGCGCTTGCCGTCGGCCTCGGTGGTATAGACCAGCTTTTTGTCCAGCGTGTGGCCCCAGACCTTGGTATCGTCGGCATCGTCAATGGATGCCCAGGAATGGGCATTCTCAGACAGATAGAACTTGTAGTCACCGGCATCCAGGATATAGGCACCGGCATCCCTGTAATCATAGCTGGAGAAGTAGTCCCGGTTGACGGTGATGGTCAGCGTCTCGCTGGCGTTGGGTTCCAGGATCTGAGTCTTGCCGAAACCAACCAGCTGGACATGGCTCTTTTCCACCTGACCATAGCTGTAGGGCACGGAGACATAGATCTGGGCAACGCCCTTACCGGCCACGCTGCCGGTGTTGGTGACCTTGACCTGGAAGGTATAGGTGTCGGTCTGGGCATCATAGGTGGGGACATCGGCATAGGCCATGGCGAATGTGGTATAGCTCAGGCCGTAGCCGAAGGGATACACCACCGCCTGGTCATAGTCAAAGCCCTGGTAATTTCCCTGTGCAGCCTCATAGGCAGCAGTCTCATAGTAGCGGTAGCCGCTGTAGATGCCTTCCTCATACTCCACGAAGTAGACGGAGGCACCCAGGTAAGTGTTCAGGCTGGTGCCGTTGGTGTACTCATAGTTGCCGAAATTCACATAGGTGGGATCATTGGCCAGTACCCGGGCATAGGTGTCGGGAGTATGGCCGGAGGGGTTGACCGTACCGTTGAGGATGTTGGCCAGCGCTGTACCGCCCTGGGAGCCGCAACAGCCGGCCCAGATGGCAGCCTTGATACCGGAGAAGTCATAGGCGTCACCGGTGTAGGGATCCGTATACATCCCGCCGTTGTAATTGGCGTCATTGGGATCCAGGAACCCCAGCTCCATGGTGTTGGCGGCATTGATGACGATGATCACATTCTCACAATGCTTGGAAGCGTAGTCAATGAGCTTATACTCTGCGGTCTTCAGGGTCAGTCCATTGCGGTCCACGCCGTTATCATTGGTGGAGCGGACCTGATCGGAGCCCTCGCCGGAGTTCCGGGCGATCACCACTACGGCAGTGCTATACTCGCTGAAGGTATTCTCCACAGCAGCAAAGGCGGCTGCGGGATCGTCAAAATCGCCGTTGGCCTGGGCATACAGCGCATTCACTGCCTGGTTGGTATCAAAGGCATTTTCCAGCCCCAGAGCCAGGGAAATAGCTTTGGCGGTGGTGGCAGGATCCTCGCCGCCGGACATATTGTTGTGCCAGGCCTTGTAGCCCAGAATGGTGATTTTCTGAGTCTTTTCCACAGGCAGGGCATTGTCATCGTTGCGTAAGAGGATCATGCCCTCCTCTGCGGTAAGCTGGGTCACATTCGCAGCATTGATTCTGGCTTCCTCGTTGGTCTTGGCATTGAAGGTGATGTAGTTGCCATCCAGGTCGGAGGTGTTGGTGGTGATCTGTTCGCCACGGCCCAGCCACATATCCAGGTAGACAGAGAAGCTGTTGGCGACCAGAGAAAGCACAAGGACCAGCACCAGGACGATGGCCGTCACGGCGGACTTGCCGATCACCTTTTTCTTAGCGGCAGGTGTCATTTTTCATTTTCTCCTTTCGGTTTCTTGGGGGTATACTTGGCGGCAAAGGCCTTCTGATACAGCAGGAAGCAGCCATTGCCGATCTTTACCACCGCCGCCAGAAGCAGCGCGGCAAAGGTCACATAGGTATAGGGCAACTGGGTAAAACTGGATGCCGGATTCAGCAGGTACTGATTCAGGAAATCATACACACCTCCGGCAGTAGCTGCCGTAGTGGCCGCCGGGATGATCAGCAGGCCCAGGGTCAGGGCACTATAAATCAGGAAACCGCCCATCACGAATTCCCGGATAGCTTTTTACTTGTTCCGCCCCTTGTTGTACCGGACAGTGCCCACAATCAGTACGATCAGGGATCCCAGTACACCTACAATCGTCCATGGGTTGGGATCAAACAGGTGATCCTGCATAATGAACTGACGGCCAAAGCCATAGTAGGTCAGCTGCCAGCCGAGGAAATCGAAGCCCTGCTCATAATCCGTTCCGGTGGGGCTGACCAGCCGGGCCACAGGCATAAAATTGTAAGCCACGATCACTGCCATGCTTACCAGTGCGGCAATCAGGGTGACAAGTTTCAGGATATTCCGGGTTTTCTTCATAGAATCCAGTTTGTTGGTAATTTGGGTTTGGGTCATAGGGCACTCCTTTGCTTAGCTTTCGCCGCCTTCAGAACCGCCTTCACCGCCCTGGGAGCCGCCTTCCGGCTGGGTTCCCTCAGTCTGGTCCCCTTCCCCGGCGGGGGCGGGAGCGGTGCCGTCCAGGTTGAAGGTGCGCACATCCGCCTCACCGCCACCGGAGGAGGAGTTGCCGCTGCTGGCAGCGTACTCGATGGTGATGGTATCGCCATCGGAAATGAAGGTATCGCCATCGATGGTCAGGGTGTAGGTGCCGTTCTCCTCGGTGTACTTGCCGGTGTGCTGCAGCTCCCCATTCTTATACAGCACGGCAAAGCCCTTCTCCGTCAGTTCCAGGGTGTAATCCCCCTCGGCACACCGCAAGGTGGTAAGGGTCTTGCCGTTGAAATCCTCATCGGAATAGGTCGCGGCGTTGTTGGAGTACATGGTGTCGGAGTTGTAAGTAATGCGATAGCCTTCTTTCCCGGGAATATCGCAGTAGTCACAGGAATAATCCGTGCCGCCAATGGAAACGGTGATGGAATTGTCGCTGTTCTTGCGCTAGGTGCCCCGCTTATAGGTGCCGGTGGATCCCTGATAGGTCAGGGAGTTAGCGGAACCGTCCTTCTCCAGGTACAGGTGGGTGGAGTTGGGGTTGTTGCCGGTGTTGGTATCGGTGACCTCAAAGATCAGCTCCGCATCCCGGATCTCAAAGATGGCATAATCCGATGCGATCTCCTTGCGGAAGGCGCTGTCCTTCGCCATGAATTGGAGCAGGCCGGAGGGTTCCCCGTTGACCTGGATCTCCCCATAGAAATACTGCCGGGCACTGGCCTTTTCATAGTCGGTTTTGGTGGTATAATCCCCGATGGTGATGGTGTAGCCGTAGCCCGCCTCATACACCCAGGTGCCGCTCTGGATGAATTTCTGGGCATCCATTTCTGCCTGGGTCATGGGTGCCAAGGTTTCCTGGGGTGCTGTCGTCTGCGCATCTGCATCATTGCTTCCGGAGCCCTGGGGACCTCCCTGATTGCCGCTCTGGGCCTCGGGTCTGCCGGTACAGGTGCCCACCAGCTCCAGCTTTCCATCCTCCAGCAGTGTCACTGCCAGGGTGTACTTGTACTGACCGATGGTCACTTCCTTGTCCCAGTTGCTGTCATCCACCACCACGAAGGTGAGGTTGTCAGCCTTTTCCGTACCCTTGGGAACGGTGGTGCTGTTCGTCCCGCTACCGCCACAGGCCGCGAGGAGCATTACCAGGACGACCAGCAGTGCCAGCAGTGCCTGTTTCGTGCCACGAGTGTTCTTCATACGCTTTTCCTCCATTTTCTTGTTTCGGCGGTTCTCCCGCCATCGGATCCCATTCTAGCGGAGGCAAAAAACCATTGCAACGCTCTGGTGACGACCGTGCTTTTCCCTGGGATAAACAACCCGGCAGCATGGACAAACGGCGCATTTTTCGGGACGAACAACACCCCATCCTGCCGGGATTTATGGTATACTATTCATGCAATTTGCCCCCTGACCTTCTTCTCACCGGAAGGCAAATTGTGTATTTCCCCTCATATTTCGGGGCATTTCTTCTCCGGCGCATAAAAAGACCGGCTTTTGCTGTGTGCTGATAAGACAGTAATTTGAAAAAATTACGAAATCGGCAACTGCAAACAGGATTGGACAACAAAAACAGGCGACATTCAACTTTGGTTGGGTGTCGCCTGTTTTTGTGCGTTTAAGGGTTGAAAAGTGCCTGTTTTTTGCTTTATAAGGCGAGGAATGTGGGATAGGTGAAAAAGATATCGTACTCGCATAATCTCGCTATCATGCAGTGAATTACGGCACAATGAACACGGTTCATCGAAAAGTGTTTTTCTTTGCATTTTGGTCAATCCTCAAACGAAATCGCAAAGTCGAAAGTTTGCCATTATGTTGTAGTGTACGCTCAGCGCAGAAGAAACGGTCAAATGGCGTGTGGTCACAAAAAAGTTGTATTATTTTGCAGAAAAAAATCGCCCGACCTATTGAAAAGTATATCGAAGTTGTGATATGCTGTGTACACAACACAAATGGAGGTATGGCAGATGAAAAAGCTATTGTCTTGTGCATTCAATATGGATAGCGGTTGCGTGGAACTGAAATATGCTGATGGCAGCATGATCGCCATTAACTGCACCGCCGTGGAAAACGAAGTTGCCGACAATATGTATGAGCGGTCAGAGCTGGACTATCTGATCTACAATGCGCCGCTTGAATATGCCGACCTCGTGCTGAACGGCGACCCGGAGGCGTACCTCAAAGCGGTCACCGAGTATAAACCTTTGGTTTAACATTTCAAAATTTTGAAAAAGATAAATTTGATATAACGAGGGCACAAGAATGAATTTAGAAGAATTGTATCAACACATCTGCGATAATATCAAAAAGATTAAGTTTGATTTATTATGGAAGAATTTTGCACCAGCAAAATTCGCACTATATAATGAATCTGAGTGTTTCTTTAACGGCGAGTACATTGAAAAAACTGCTGATTTTGTTGCTAACACAACTATTATTTATGAGGGAGAATATATTGCTATTTGGAATGTTATGGAAACTCTGGATGTTACGGAGCTTACATCCAAAATTGTGCATGAAATGTTCCACGTCTTCCAAAACGCAAACCATTGGAATATATGTGTTAATGAATTGGATTCGTTAATGCACTATAGATACGATGAGGAAAATTTGTCAATCAAGCTACAAGAGAATAGATTACTATTGGATTTATATAAATCTTATGATGCTGAAAAAGTTGAATTGCTTGCAAGATATCGAAAGTACCGTCAAGAAAAATTTCCCTATGAGTTCCAATATGAAAGTAGCATTGAAAAGCTTGAAGGAAGTGCTAACTATGTAGAATGGCAAGCGTTAAAACAGCTTGATTCATCAAAAGCGGATGAATTGTTTGCATCTATGACCGTACAGCTTTCCGTTTGTGACTTCTATTTTCCAATCAGAATTTCAAACTATTATTCCGGTGCACTGTTTTATGCGGTTCAATTTGCGGAACAAGCTACATCCGTTTTTGAAGCAAAAGCGAGAGGTAAGGATTTTAGCTGCATTCCGTGCAAGTCTGATATAGCAATGAAGGAAGCTGTGCTTAGATATGCGGAGGAAACGGAGAGTATCGTTACAAAGGCACTTGGGGACAACAAGGTGATTTTGGCAGAGCCCGTTGAATTGCTTGGATTGAATGTTTATAATGCAAGACGATGCAAACAATACATAACCTCCACATATTTTGTGATGTTTTTGAAAAACGGAAAGCAAGAACTGTTGAATGGCAATTTTATAATTAAGATGCTGGATGATAAAACAATTGAAAAGGTGTACGAATGGAATTTATGAGAAAGATACTTGGC
>CAYRYT010000028.1:0-4529 GCA_964428625.1 uncultured Oscillospiraceae bacterium
CTAAAGTAGATCAAACTGCATACGACACCAAAGTAGCCGAAATAGAAACTAAAATCGATACTGAAGTAGTTAAAAAAGCAGATGTGGAAAATACTTTAAGTGGCACTGAAAATAAGATACTTGACTCTAAAGGATTGAAATCTGAGTTAGATAATAAACAGAATAAAATATCTACTGGTAAAAATGTATCCATATTTAACAATAGACTTAAAAGTATGGGCATAAAAGTAGAAACTGAAAATAAGTTAGAATTATTGAATGATACAGATATATATGATTTCTATAGATTAGCTAATGTAGCTGACTTTGAAGTTGCAAATGATAATTCAATCAATAGCACTTATACTTTCAGAGCATTCTCTGGAACTAAAGCTGAAGCTCAAATATTCAATACGATAACTGTAGATTCAAATATATACGGTGGTATAATATTCGATCCTACTTTTGAATTTCCTGCAGTAATTGGATGGATGGAAGGAACTACTTACAGATTTGTAGGTATGTGGAATATGAACAGAGGATTATTGCAAGTAGATAAAGATTCTGCTACATTCTTTATGGCATCTAATCCAGCCTCTACTTATGGTTACCAAAAAGGCGATATAGGTGTATGTTATATCACTAACGATGGTAACTTTGATAAATTGACTGTATTAGCTATAAGAAACAATGCGATAATTGCAAATAGTAAATTGGAATATACTATAAATAACGGTAAAACTTCAGCTGGATGCTTAGGTTTCTCAAACTACTGGAACGGAACTGTAAAAGGCAATAAAGTTTGTCAAAACCTTGTAGGTATAAAGAAAGGTAGTAAATACTTAACCGACGGTATTACAGACCAAAATATAGCTGATTTCGTTACTGAATACAAGAAAGCTATCACTGGATTTAGCTCTATTAAATTCAATGATAATATCTCTATAGCTAATAATACTTTAACTGTATCTACTCCAGCAGCTGTAGCGCAAGAAGATAAAGTTGTTGTTTACCAAGATGCAGACCAAAATATAAAACAAAACACTTTGGTTATACACGCTAATAAACTTTATATAGCTAAAGAAAATATTGATGCTACTGCAGGTTGGGCAACTGACGGCGCTAAAATGGAAGCAGTTGATACTGATACTTTATTTGAAGACGAAGTATTAAACTACGATACGCTACAACAAAACGAGACAGTTAAACAAGGTAAATTGGTTATCAAAGATGATACACTTTATATCTGTAAAACTGAATTCGCAAAAGGTGCTACATTCGATGACGATAAAGCAAACTTGGCTGCAACAAGTGTTAATGTAGACTTGAGCGAATATTACAAGAAAACCGAAGTTGATGGATTAGTTCAAGCTAAAGCTGATGATGCAGCTGTAGTTAAGAAGACTGATATTGAAGTTACTAACTTGGCAGACGATGATACTAAAGTTCCTTCTATCAAATTAGTTAAAACTAAAATAGATGAAATAACTGCGATGGCTAACGGTAAAGCTAATGCAACAGACTTAACTAATTTACAAAACGAGTTTAATGCATTTAAACAAAACTTTGCTATTAATCCTAACGGTAATAGTTTGGTTTGGACTGAAGCTGAATACAATGCTCTTCAAACTAAAGAAGACAAAGTTTATATGATAAAAAATAATTAAGGATTAATAACCTACTTGTTACTTAGTAGCAAGTAGGTTTATATTTATGTTATGGATATACAAAAACCTAATAAATCTGTAGCATTAAAATTGCTAATAGATTGTTCAAAACATCTTCACGACCTTCGAGGCGATTGGGAAACAAAAAAAGACAGTATAATCAAAGAATGTAAAGAATTTATCGATTATATATACCTTGATAAAACAATCCGCATCCATACTATCAACAACCAAGCATTAGTTATTTACGGACGAGAAGGTGATTCATTATATATCAATACTCTATATGTAGATCCGAATGCTAGAGGACAAGGTTTAGCAAGACAACTAATCAATTTCGTAATCCAAGATTATAAAACAAATTTCAAAGGTAAAACTTTAGAATTAGCAGTTGACAAGAATAATGATGGTGCGCTAAAACTCTATAAATCAATGGGATTCGATATAGTGGGCAATGCAGGAACAACATCATATAAAATGCGTTACCGCATGTAAGTCCACCAATTCTCATCCTCATAATGTATCCACGGTGTTCCCGTTATATTAGTTCCAACAAGTTTATGTAACTTATACGATTGATATTTCGTTAAAGAATCAAACTCTAAAACCATATTAATCTTTATCGTAGAACTTATGGAAAGTATTTATATCGTATACAGGTATTTTCAACACTTCGCAGATAACTCGTTCAACCATAACACCTTTAGAATTTTCGCTTCCATTAAGAACATCAACCATAACATCTGAATCAACCAAATCTTTTATAGATTGACGCATGTATACAGTCCAATCTTTAGCCTGTGGTCCTAAATCTTTTCTCGTATTCTTACGCATTGGATTGTAGACATGAATATTTCTACCGTATTTTTTCACCATTTTTTCGGCGTCTTTGAACTCTCTTTTCACAGTGTCATAATTTTTACCTGTAATTGCACCTGATAAATAAACCTTTAACATCTTTTTCTCCTCTTTAATACTATTAAACATTATAATATTTTTTAACAAAGTTTTTATAAATCTCATATCTATTACTGTTAACTATAGAATCAATTTGTTTCTCTATTGGTATAGAATGTGGCTCTCTAGTGAACCCACCTATAAAACCAGCTAAATGACTTTCAAAAGATATATTATCCGAATACCATTTATCGTTAGTATTTTGGAAACCCGTATCCATTAAATAGTTTGCGCATCCAATAGCCAAATACAAATCTGGAGTATTAACAACATACTTGCGTTCAACAGTCAAAGCCTTACGAGCCTCTACTCTGTAGAATGCAGCAGTTTTCAAATCAGAATCTTGGAATTCATTTTTCATTATTCTGATTATAGAACCGTCAGTTAAAATCCAGTTGCATTGCTGTCCTATAACAAAGTATCCCCATAACCACATTACTATCTCTGGTGTAAGTAATCTATCTGATTGGAATACTCTGCGTGATACGAAATCTGTAACACCTAAAGACTTAACTTTAGTAAACCAATTCTTACAAATAATTCGCATCTTCTCATATAACTCTATCTTGTTTGCAGGGTTTATCTTTATTTGCTCTATCAAAGATATAATCTCTAACATATATGAATTGCCATTATCATCGAGCAACGCATAGAAATTATATACAGGAGCATTTTGATATTGCTCTTTATTTCTATATACCGAATAGGCTTTACGAATAGTATCTTCTTTCAAAAATCTATCAGCTACTAATATAACCTTCTCACCGAATGCTTTAGGTGGAGGAGTAAATTTAATCGGTTGAGTATTAACTTCAATATCTTTCTCCACTCTTTGTTTCATATAGTCTTCGATTATTGAAGCGTTCAACTCTTCTTCATTTTCTTTATTCTTTGCAACACCATTTGTAGATTGCGGGTTATCAAACCACGCTTTCAAATCTTTCAATGTATTGTTTTCGATATAGAACATGTTATCTATAGCAACATCAGTAATTGCTACTTTCTCTTGATTTTCATTTGTAATCAATATAATAATAGTTCCATCGTTCAAAGCATATACTTGATTAAGAAAATGGTTATCTAAAAGAGGTGCAACCTTTTTGATATAAGATTTATCTTTAACTATCAAGTAATATCTTAAATCGGCAAGGTTTTTAAGTTTCTTTTTAGAAGGTATTTTTATAACCCCTATGCCGTCCTCTTGTGATATATCTAACGATACATCTTCTTTTTCTATTTTAAGTTCCGAGCTATCAAAGTTAATAGCTTTTAGTCCTTTATTCTCTAATTTGTAAATGAACTCAAATACTTGCAATTTTTACTCCTTAGACTTTTCAGCCTGTTTCTTAAGGAAATCTTTTAATTGTTTTAATACATCAACCAAATCGTCCATTTCATTTGCGAAATCATTATTCAAATCGGTTAATATATTTCTATTCATTAATATTTCCATATTAATTGGACGTGCTTTAAGTTCTTCGTATTCTTTGTCATTTAATGTAGTAGTCAATTCTACAGTAGTTTCATCTTTACCTTGCACCATATGCATTTCAAAGTAGCGAGTAGATGGATCTTCTGCTTGCAAAACATCGGCAACATACATATTCAACATTTGCAGTTTATACTCTACCATTTGCAATGCTTGCGGACTATCGTTATCCATTTGACTAATAATATATTTTTCCAATAATTCTTCAAAAGACTCAACAGTCTTTAGACTTTTTTTTACGCTGTGTAATATTATCATACTTAATCTCCATTATCTATAATTGTGGTTTTTATTTCAGATTCTTCGATTTCGCCATTCTCGTTCACAAATGACTCTTTCAAAGTGATTGAATTGCCATCGAGCACAACATCATATACTACATCGGGTTGTTCTTGTTCTTCTACTACAGTTGGTTCTACTACAGGTTGCTCTTCTAC
>CAYRYT010000028.1:4629-10376 GCA_964428625.1 uncultured Oscillospiraceae bacterium
CGGGTTGTTCTTGTTCTTCTACTACAGTTGGTTCTACTACAGGTTGCTCTTCTACTACAGGTTCAGGTAATATTGAGATATTCACTGATTTTTCTTCCAAGTTTTTAGAAGCAACTCGTTTACTTGTTATCATTTCTAATATTTGTTCTTTTCCAACTTTTTGTCGATGTTCGTGATCTCTTATTTTATTCATGATTTCTGCATTCTCGCCCATAACCTTTTCTATAGTTTTAGATATTTTCTTGTTAAGTTTAAGGTTATTCTCTTTGATAAAGAATGCTGTTTTCATAACTTCATTTATTAATGCTTCATCTTGGCTACTAATAAAAGAAGTTACATACAGAGATAATTCTAAAAAGAACTTCTTGAAATCATCGTCATTATTTATTTGCTTAAACTGTTCTATCATTGTCATAAGTGAATAATTCTTGTTAGTAAAGTTATTCCATATAACCATGGACATATTACAACAGAATTTTCCAAGTGTATCTATTAGATCTATCTCTTCGCTATAAGCGTTATAAGGACTATAAGCTGTTGGTTGAGATATATCCACTTTAGTCAAGTCATCAGCGTTAGTGAACTCTGCATATCTTATTATCGTCTCCAAATGAAACAATAAAACGATACATTGTCTAAGTAAAAGTTTTTTTAATTTATTATCGTTAGTATTACAATAACGATGCGCCAATGATGATATTTCAAGCAAAACAACGAGTGTAGATTTACTATCTACATATCTTTGAAACGTTGTATTATCTTTAAAAAATGTATTGATGATATAGAAGTATATCTGCTCTTTATATTTAATTAACTCTGATTGTTGCATTAAAAAATTAATCCTCTCTTTATAATCGACATTAACTATTAAAAGTTAAACGAACAAAACCAAGATAAATACTAAAATGTCTGCTATAAGCAACAAGAATTTAACTGATTTAACAGTTTTCCATAAAGTCGTCAATATAGCTTTGATTTTAGACATATCTTTTTTAGCTATTGCATCTTTAATTTCTGCTGTATTAAAGATGTTCTTGTAATCTCTTGCCAACAAGAAAACGGCAACTACTGCTTCTAAAAGCATAATAGCAATTACTATAAGTTTTATCATTTTAAAACTCCTTCAAGTTTTTTATAAGTTTATAATAATAATAATTTTTGTCAACTATTAACAACCTTATTTGGAAGCTCAATCGGAAGGTTAAAATTAAACCTACTTATCTCTCCATAGTTCCTATGATACACTATAGCCTTACTTATACCGATGTTCCCCCTAAATCCCATAGACTCTGCCCATCTATCTCGTGGTGGCAAATTGTTATGTATCTCAACATTAACCAACGGGCTATTAAAAGCCTTAGCTTGATGGAAATGTCCAAAATGGAAATATCTATAATCTGATTGTGAGAAAGCGTCCTTGTTATCATAGGCTAAAACTTCAGGCGACTTTTCGGGTTTGAGTTCGTGTCCGTGACTGAAACCTAATATATTCTTGCCGAATATATGATACTGTTGCGCTCTATAACTATCAGGTATAATTAACCTTGGATTATCTTTAAACCACGCTTGCAAGAACTCTTTAAGGTAAATCGGAGCATATTCAGAATGGTTACCTGCGATAGAATAGAAATATACTTTCTCGTGTTTTTTTAACGCTTCTTCTATCATACGACGCATAGCTTCAAATGCAACTCTTATTATTTTAGAGTGTCTTTGGTCTACATCTAAAACATGTCCGTGTTTAGTTCTTTGCGTATCATCTTGAGCATGTAAGAAATCTCCCAAGTCAGTAATAACAGCGTATTTAGATTTAGGAGCTCGTTCCACAAGATAATGAAAAGAAGTCTCGATCCATTCTTTTGCTATCTTCAAATCGTAGTTCATATTATGATTAACTTCTTCTCTACATATAAGCATACCCCAATGCAAGTCTGGTAAAGGGTAAAAAGTGAGTAAATCATCGTCTAACATTTTTGGGGATTTGATTGGTGGAAGCGGTTTGACTTTGTCTTTGCAAATTTCAAGGATGGCTCGTTTACACTGTTCGTGAAACTCTTGTTGCTTCTGCTCATACTTCAACCATACTTGAGTAACAGTCCCGTCCCCTCGTATCTGTATTGTCTTTTTACGAGCATTATAGTTACCAATATTTTCAACTGTAACAGGCATAGTTATTTGTTGCGATAAAGGTAATTTATATTTCTCGTTATCTATATAAGGACTTAATTCTTTGATACCTAAAGCTCTGTTTCCAGAGTATAACATTCTTGGTTCAACGCCATATACTGTAACTAATTGTCGTTTCCAATTTCTATATGTTCTATCAACAATATCGTATTTGGCACAGAAATCTTCGACAGACAAATTTACCATATCGGTAGCTCGTTCAAGAATAGCATCACGCATTTCATCATCGTTAATTGCGATTGACTCTGGATGATTCATTGCATAATCAATTTGGTCTTTTTCGACAATCTCCTTAATCATTTTCCCCTCTTTAAAAATTAATTTTTAAAACATAATATAACAAAATTTAATTTTTTGTCAAGTATTTTTTCGATTATCAGATTGCGCAGTTATATCAAAATCTTTTAATTGCCCTTCTGTTAAACAATTAAATTCTTTTCCAAAAATTTTATTTCGTCTATTAATTAAAAATATTATATCTATACGATTTGTATTTTCGTATAAATCAATACATAATTTTTCTACGCTTACATTATGATTATATTTTCTCGTAACTGTTTCTGCAGAGTCGATTTGATTCCATGCTTTAGAACCAAAAGGATTATTAAACATCGTATTAAAAGTGCTCGTGTCCATTACCACTCCTTCCAACCACTCGGACAAGATCTGTTGCCTCGAGACATTAAACATTTAACATTGTCTTTATGGGCGTAAATGCTTGATACATCACGGATAACCCAACCTTCAGTATCAAGACCTGTCTTATGCCAATGTCTATGGTATATATTATCTTTAGAATTAACCAAAAAGTTAACAGGGCTATAATTTATCTTACATCTAATATCGTAACTCGACAAGTCTAATACAAACCAATTCTCAACACCGTCATACATTGAATCTTTAAGAGAGTTTATGTTATGTATATCTTGAACTACACAAAATGGAACTGTAGTTGTAATCTCATATCGTTCCCATGTGCTTCTTACAAACAAGCAATTATATAAATAAGCTCTTGTATCTTTAACTCTAAAATGTAAACGGGCGTCATAATCCCAAACATACATTACATCAGTCCAAGCTACTTTATCATTTTTGAAGTTAGTAGTAACTGTTGCAGCGTTATAAGGGTTACTGTTTAAAAAGTATTGCATACCTGTCAATGTAGCCTTTTCATCAGCTAACATATCGATAAAATTTTGAGCTAAAATCATAGTTATATTATAAGTGATTTAATATCATAATTCAATAGTTATGATAAGTAAAAAAATATGTATAAGCATCAAGATAACAGACTTCAATATACGAGTGCGAACCATAATATAGCCGTCCTCTTCGGTTACTACAAACTTGATTCTCTTAACAAACAAATTGTATGTATAGCGTCCAATATCGCTAACATACATAAGAATACCCAATGCGAAATATACGATTAAAAAGATTTTCAAAGTTGCCTCCGTCTTTATATAATAACCTATTCTTCCAAACCTTTCAACAAGTTCTGCTGTTCCTCACCTACAGTATAATAAGAAACCTCAAAACCTTGCTCTTTATATATAACAATACGGTCTCTCAAATGTTTATACGCATAACTTTCAGTGTTAATGTTCTTCCTAAAGTCATCAAACCAATCAATAAACAAAAAGTCCTTTTTAGTTTTATTTATACGAAGTCCACGCCCAATAGTTTGTATAACAGAAGTATACGATTTAGTGCTCACTGCCATAATACCAAAGTGGATATTCTTAATCGATACCCCTGTGCTAAATACCTTAAGTCCAACTATGAGTAACGCATTCTTATGCTTTTCTATATCAGGTTTTATCTCTTCAAAACTATCATACATGACTTCATTACATTCAATATGCCCGCCACGTATTTGATATATAATTCTATCAGGATACATACCACGAGCCATTTCATATAACATTTGGGCTTGTTCTATTTCTACTACTGCAATCATACCAGTCTTGTTAATTCGTCCTGCCTCTTCTAATATTGCCTTGTATCTATGATCTGCACTACCAATCTTTTTTCGCTCTTCTTGATAGTCGATTCTTTTATCAAGCATTTCTGAAGGTGGAAATATATATCTGTAAATCGATACTTGTAATTTAGCAACAACCTCTTCTTGCATCAAAGTCCGAGTATCAGTAATATAATGTGGAAATCCAATATAAGTAGATGCAAAGATATACTCTATACTATTCGGTTTAAGTGAACCTGTAAGTCCATATTTAAACTTTACTTTCGTTGCCTTATCTATAATTGACAAAATAGAATTAGCTTTACTTTGATGACATTCATCCTGTATTAAACAATCAAATGAATTAAGTATTTCAGGTATTTTAACTAATGTTTGATATGTAGCAACTGTAATATCTGAAGTGGTTTTCTCTTTACCACTATAAATACCATTAATTGCACCGTCATAACCATAATCTCTAAAGTCTGCTATCATTTGATCCACTAATATCTGTTTAGGGCATACAATAATCACTTTACGATTATAATTCAAGTGGTAACGACATAACAAATAAATAACTAAAGACTTACCAAACGAAGTTGGGGCAACACATACACACCTATTATTCTTAATACAAATGTTTATCGCTTGCCATTGATTTTCTCTTGGTATAATTCTTTCACCTTTGCTATATACTTCTATATCTTTAAGAAACGAAGAGTCTTGTATTTTATTATAATATTCGGGGGCTATCTCAACAGATGCTACCAAGAATTTCTTTTTAATGAATGCTAATGTTTTTTCTAAAGAGCCTAGTGGTATTCTATTTTTTTGTGTTATAAAACTCTTAAAACCATCCCACCTTTTCATTCTATAAGGTTGTGAGAATTGAGCGCCGGGGACAAAATATCGCAAGAACTTTTGTAAAGCTCTCATAATATAGTCATCAGCCTCTATTCTAAAATAAGAGTAGTTTTCAAACTTGATTTTAATTTCCATGATTAATTATCGACAAGTGTTGATAAAAATAAACATGTTAGACATTAAAAAAGGCGTCCTTTTGAGACGCCTTAATTATTTACACGATTAATTTATTTCACCAATTTGAGTGCTTGATTTTTTCCACCGATTGATAAATGTAAATATCCATCATTACGGAAAGTAGCAGTTCCAGAGTATGAATAAGAATGATCTCTTGGTGTAAGTCTATATGATATTTGAGCAACAGATTTACCATCCTCTCCTTTCACAGCATTTATACCGCATCCATATTCTCTACCATCAGATAATACGATTATAGATTCAGGATGATCATGATATATAGTTTTAACTTCAGCTCGTAAAGTTGAATCTTCAAATACTAAACCATTGAATTGTCCCACACCATAATTACCTTTTACTTTCATAGCAGGTTCAGGTTTAACTTCTGGCTTCTCTTCAGGTTTCACTTCAGGAACAGAAGGCTTTTCTTCTGGGATAGAAGGTTTCTCTTCAGGTTTAACTTCTGGTTTCTCTTCAGGTTGTGTAGTCGTATCAGTTTCGCTAAAGTTAGCTGGTGCTGTTGCTTTAGCAGAGCAAGATATAAAAAGTATCATTA
>CAYRYT010000028.1:10476-17785 GCA_964428625.1 uncultured Oscillospiraceae bacterium
CTAAAGTTAGCTGGTGCTGTTGCTTTAGCAGAGCAAGATATAAAAAGTATCATTATGATTAATGTGCATATTATAAGTTTCATTTGAAACCTCCTTAATTGTTCTACACTTAAGATAACAATTATTTCTAAATCGTCAAATTTATTTTTTGGTATCTGGGGCCCATTTGAATCTATCCCACTGCATATGCTTTTTAGGATCGTTGTAATAATGATTGTCTCTAGCCCATTGTCTATAGAAGTCATCGGCAGCAATATTGAAGAAGTAAGTATTATCTCCACTTATCATATCGCCTAAATAAGTAATACTAAAGTCATCTTTAAGCAACGAAGAGTGTGCGCTAATACCAGTAGGGTAAATACTGAAATCACTTTCTTTATCACGCTCGTTCATTTTAGCACCCATCTGCCATATACTTTCATCATTAGACCATAATGCAGTTCCAAAGACTTCGGCAGTTTTAGGATACTGCGATAAGTAAACCATGTATTTATTAACTAACGAACGAGGTTGTATGTAACCAGGCACTACCTCAATATCTTCTCTGTGGGCATCTAACAAAGGATCTTCATGTAGCGTTTTGAAATAAGTTTGTAAATCTATACCAATAGCTGAACTTATCAACTCTACTACTTTATCGACGTTGTATTCATTCATAGACGAAGCGCTACTTGGGTCCCAGAATACACCTTCAACTTCCATCTCTTCAAAGTTGCTATCTAATGGGACAATGCGTTTCGTATATTTTGGAACGAATAACTTAACACAAACTAAAGTATCAAAATAACCAATTACTAAAGGCTCTTCGTTATTTCTTGGAAGGTAAGGATAAAAGAGCATACGTCTTTCGTAAGACGTTAATCTCTCTTCCGATACTTTCATCAAGTCGTGTCGTATTGGCTCTTCAATATCAGCCATATAAAAGTTAAATCCGTAAATCGTTTGCAATGAAGCAAATGAAGTAAGTGTTCCTGTCATACATAATATTATAATATGAAAAGGAATTAAATCAATATACGTGCGTAAATGTCTTTGATACTAACAAAATAGTTAAGTAAAGAATATAAATAGTGTCCTTCTTTGTCTTCTTGTATCAAATAAAGAACTTTACTTAGATAGTTAATATTATCAACCACATCATGTCGATACGGTATTTTGATGTCAAAGGAATTAAAAGGGCGACTTGCAGTATATAATTTAACTATGATACCCAAGTTATTGTAGAACACTAATACCTTTAACACATACGGATTAGACAAAGGAACATCAATATAGTCCATACCTAAATTAGTAATATTTGCTCCGTAATGGGACAATATCTGACCAATATAATCTTTAGTCTCTTTAGGCGGTTTTGGTAAATCTCTTATTGATATAGAGAAGTCATCTGACTCAAGCCAAGATAAATCTTCAACTAACAACAACAACCATTCGTAAACTGTATACATCTTTTCAAATATGCGTCCTGATTTACTGAATGTTGCAGTTATAAATGGTATTTCGGTTTTATCTATCTCAACACTAATCTCGCAGTTTTTCAAGTCTTTAATGAATACCAACTCGCCGTCCCAAGTAGTTTTATCTTCAGGTAAGAAATTCTTAATGAAGGCGTCGTATTCTATAGCTCCAAATATTAACCTTTCGATTAATATATTCAAATCGTTATCATCATTTGCAAAGAATACGCTCATAAACACATACGGATAATCCTTGAATGTTTTGAATATTGTATAGATGTAGAAATAAGTTAATTCGTGGAAAGCGCCTTGGTAATTAAGTTGCTTACAGAAACCTGGCGTATCCTCTTTTGTTTCTACAGTATAATCTATACGAACATAGAAAAATTGGTTATTCACTTCGACAATCAGACTACAATGTCCGTTTATCAAAGAGAATGAATAACCATTTTCTAGTTGTTGATAATCAGGAACTATCTCCTGTAATTTATTTAGTAAGTCATTAAATGTGTTGAGTTCCATTTATTCTATCTCTTTAGGTATAGAGGATTTATAGCTATCAAAACCCTCTTTTACAATTTTAAAGTATTCACCTGCATTATACAAGTCTTGTATAAAAACTACAAGCTCTGCACACATAGCGATTACTAAATGTATTGGCTCTGCTCCTTTTTCAGCAGTGTCAGCCATAAGTGTTACCAAGAAATCTCTAAATAAATGAGAGTTACTATCTAATATCAATGGAGATACAAAGATATTAACATCTTCTCCGTTATCTTCCATTCTGATATATTCTGCTGTTTTTTCGTCATAAGAGTCGAATACATCTAAATGAGGGTTTCTGATAATATCAAAAGATTTCTTATCTCGCATTACTAACGTTAATAATAATTCGATCATAAAGAATCTAAAATTAGACTCATCGAATTCCTCTATATTATCTTGTTTCACATACATATCAAATGCGATAGTAGTGAGTAATTTAACCACTAATTTATGTGGGCTATATTTCTCCGTATCGATGTTACGATAATGATTTAATTTAGCGTCATAAATGTGGTGATGGTATAAAGCGTAAATAGTATTATCTTTATTCATTGTAAAGCTCCTTATCTCGTCAAGTCTATATCTTCTCTAATGACAACTTGACTTTTGTTATAATCTTTATGCGACATCTTTTCGATGTCTTGTTGTTGTCTTTTCCTTTCTTCTATCATGGTATCTTCTATTTTCTTTTCTTTTCGTTTCTCATCTTTTTTCTGTTCTTCTTCTTCGTGTTTCTGTTTTATAGTATTAATGAGATCTTTAGTTTCTTGGTTTATTGATTTCAAACTTTCGACTTCTGGTAATTGAGCTTTCTTCTGTAGTAGCTCTGTTTTCTTTTGTAATTTCTGTATTCGATATTCTATTCGTTGTTGCCTATTCATTTTGAACCAATAAGTGTAAAAATCTGCAAACTTAAAATCTATCATACCCGAAAATAGTTTTATCGTATAATGTCTAATACTGATAGTATCTTTATGATATAAACTTACTCTTAAAGTATAAGGATTTTTAAACGATACATACGGTTCGTAATTATGCAATCTAGTTTGTATCTCTATCTGGTTAAAAATCTTCTTATTAACAAAATATCTATATGGTGTTAACCATGTAAACTCTTTTAATTTAAAATCGCCCATATGGAATTGTTTACTATAAAACCTACCCTTGTATTGTAGGAACTGGTAAAAGTTATTAAACTTATCCGTGGGCGATAAAATCAAAAAAGGAAACATTGACAGCACAGAAGTATCATTCAAAGAATTGTAGATTTCCTGCACTGTCGCTAAAATGTTATTTCTATCCAAATCTTACCCCATCAAAATGGAACATCATCATCAGGTATAAGGCTAGTTTGTTCAGCCTGTTTAGCAGGTTTCGCCTCTACAGCTTGCGCACCCATCTGTTGTTGGATTTGCGCTCTCATCGCTTCTTCTGCAAGAGTAGCATCTCTAATCCAAATTTCAGCTTGGTTCAAAGCAGCTTCAACACCTTTGAACACATCTTCTTCGTAAGTAGCTACTCTATAGAAATTAGGAATATCATAATAGTTAACTGCTTTCGCCAAGAGTTCAGGTGTAATCTCTAAAGTTCCACTTTCTTTAGATGCGAATTGTTTAGGGTCATAATCATGTATACTAAAGTCAGTAATACGATTCGGTATGGTTGCCAAGTTAGGAGTTTCTTTCTTCAAGATTGGGTCATCATCTATTGTTATAGATAGATACTTAGAAACCTTACCATTTTCGTGTCCGCCAAATAATTCGTTACTATCTTTATCAAATTCTGGTTTATCGCTCCATTCACTAATTTTGTTAAACCAGTCTTCTACTAATCGTGCTTTCGCAAAATGTAGCAGAACGAATCTATTAACTTTAGTTAAGCTTTCACCATGCGTCTTACTATATATTTCAGTAGACAACAAAATCGCTGGCATAACCATATATGCTTTTGCGTAATCTATACGCACCTTACCACCTTTATCATCCAAAAATGATTGAGGAAGTTTCTTATCGTTCGCTCTAATGGCGTTATCAAAGTAAGGCAAGTATGGTTTTAAGTTCCATAATTTTCTTTGAACTGAAAGTATGTAATCTCGTTGTTCTTGTGTTAACACTTCAGTATTAAACGATGTCTCGTAATTAGTGAAGTCTTGCAAAGAACTAACTAAATACATGTTTTTAACAGTTCCCAAACCATCATCGCGTTCTTTACCTGTATCTACAAGAACTTTAAAACAACCGTCAATGCTACGAACAGTTTGAGGTTGCCCGTTTGCCATAAAAGGAAGAGGAATGAAGTTGAAAACTGTCTTACTAGTTTGGTGTTGCTCACTAGGATGTTTTTTCTTACCTACGTATACGGATTCAGTTTGTCTTTCTTCTCTTGCTCTTGCCTTATCTTCTTTGTCTTGTAAATTTTTGTAATATTGATTTTTTTGTTTTAAAATTGATTGAGCTATTTGAGACAATTCTTATCTCCTGGATATTCCTGTTTCGACCTCGAAAGTTGCTAAATTGTTTCGATTTAACATTGCCATCAAGTCCACAGGCGTAAATTCGGGTTGAATCCCCCCTACTACCTGGATTAGATTAAGAGATGCATTAAAATCTCTATCTATTTCTAATCCGCACTTACTACATAGATATGTTCTATCTTTCAATGTCAACTTGTTATTGATATTACCACAATTACTACAAGTCTTACTGCTCGGATAGAACCTATCTGCCACAAACAATTCTCTATTAGAATATTTACTCTTATACTCTAATAGACTTCTAAATTCATAAAAACTAACATCTTGTAAGGCTCGTGATAAATGACTGTTCTTAATTAAATTACTTATAGCTAAGTCTTCTATAACTATAGTCTTAAAGTTTTTAATTAGCAGAGACGTCAACTTATGTAAAAAGTCTTTCCTGATATTAGTAATTTTGCTATATAATTTATTCACTCGTAAAGAAAATTTAATAAAGTTATTAGAGCGTTTAGTATTATCACCCTTGGTTTTCGAGTGAACCTTCTTCTCTAATTGCCTATGTCTTCTCTTAAGTAATCGTAAATATCTCTTTAATGGTTTTGGTGCATCTATTTGTAAACCGTTAGATAATGTAGCATAATGATGTAACCCTAAATCTATACCTACTGCATCACCAGTATCATTAACTCTATGTGTCATGTCATACTCTTCTTGGCTAATCTCTAATGAGAACGATGCGTAATATTTACCACCATGATAAGATATTACAACACTATTAATCTTACCTTCAAATCTAACAGATTCACACATCTTAACCCAATTTAATTTAGGTATCCAAAGATACTTGCCTTTTAACCTAATAACACCGGCTTCTAAATAGAAGCTACCAACATTATTACGTTTCTTTTTAAATCTTGGATAACTAACCTTCTTTTTCTTTAAGTCTCTAAAGAACTTTTGAAAAGCTTTATTTAAGCTTCTGAAAGGTTCGTCTGTAGCACATTTAGTAACTTCTTTCAAAAATGGAAAAGTAGTCCACTTTATGCTATTAAACTCTTTCCTTAACTCCATCCAAGATTTCTTGTTACCCTCTTTATAATAATTTTGCCATTTTGATAAACCCCAATTATATGCCAACCTAGCACAACCAAATGCTTGCTTGAAATATCTTATAGCCTGTTGATTAGGCAATAATTGTATCTTATGGGCTATGTGTATCATAAATATATTATCGACAGAAAATCAAAAATCTTAACTATTTTCTAACATATATCTCTATGATATTGCTTTTGGATCTAGCTTAACAACATCTTCGTTATTTAAATGAGTTACAAAACGTTCACCGACAACATCATCGAAGAATGGAACATCACCTTCAGGTATTCCTTTTGGTATCATTAATGGTTGCGGTCTATCTATGCGATACTTCTCATACGAAACTATTTGCTGTTTAATCTCACCAAAGTCTTGTAATACTTTTTCGCCATCTAACAACATCTTAAACTGTGATGCTTTTAATGTTATAGGTTCAAAGTTACCTTCCACTGTAGCAGATTGAATATTATGAGTAAACTCTAATGTATCATTTTTGATACCTTTGAACTCTGAATGGAATACAAAATTAATCCTACAAGTTTGTGTCAACTCTTTATTAACTTGAAGAGGTAAAGAGTCTGTTTGCTGTATTTCTAATACAGTTTTGGTATCGTTATCTAACAACTTGATTGTAGCTTCAGTATTACGAGGCGGATTCCAAGTGTATATTTTCTTATTGACTATTGCTTGATATAGCAGTCCGTTTTCATCTTTGAGTTTAACGAACATATTATTTTTATTATCGCTAATAACACAGTCCACTTTCTTTTTAGTGCTTGAGAACCACATACGTTCCCAGCTACCATTTTCTAAAATGTAGAAAGTATTACCGATACCATCATCGCCCCAAACTATAAGTTTAGCGCCATCGTTAACGATTGATAATTTCAAGTTTTCTATTTTAACTGGTAATTTAAGCTCGTTGATTTCCATAGAACTATTAATAGTGAATAGTTTATTTTTATCAACAACTAGTAAAGTATTATTGATGAACCTATATAGATCCACCTTCTGTAGCATCTTCTCCACCTATCCCCTCTCCTTCTTCGGTGTTATCTGGTATTTCTTCTTCTTCTTCTTTCTTGCATTGGCAGTTAGCAATCAACAATTTACTGAACTCGAAACTGAAATTGAAGTCATAAGTAACATTTTGATAACTAACATTCAAGTCGTCGTTATACCAATATACAAATAAAGTTTTATTGAAAACAACTTCACCAACTTTAACTTGGTTTTCGTTGTATAAGTAGTATCCGTTTAATTGGAATGTTGATAAGCCGTTCATAACGTTGATAAGTTCTTTGTATACCGTCATTATCTCTTCAGGGAATTTCTTATCGGTTAAAGCAGGCGTTAAGCTATCGAACTTAAGCATACCTTCTTTCATTACTGCAGGCAACAAGTTTTGATTAAGAGCATCAAACATTAGAACATTCATATATTCAAATGGGTGGTAAATAGAAATCTCACCATTTTTAGTTTTACTTAAGATATATCCGTCCTCGAAGTCAACGATAAATTGAATACTTGTAACGAGGTTAGTTGCGCCTTCCAAAGCTTTTTTTACTTCTTCGGCGGTTGTATAATAAGTGAATTCTTGGATTGTTCTAAATCCTATTTCATTTTTTTTATTACTAATAGCATCGTAAAATTTCTTGTAATTTGAATGTAAACTAATATTAGCCACTTGAACCATTTGAAGCTCCTTATATTTTTCTAATATTATATATTATAA
>CAYRYT010000029.1:0-17556 GCA_964428625.1 uncultured Oscillospiraceae bacterium
AGGTCGCACTAGTCGGGGAGATAGCGGTGCCCTGTTACCTGCAATCCGCTACAGCGGGGATGAATTCCCACACCCGGACTTGACTCAGTGCCGTTTGGAACGCGTAAGCGGTGTTGACGGATCGGTCTTGCGCAACGATGTCCCGTGAACCATGTCAGGCGGGGAACCGAGCAGCATTAAGCGGATCCCATCGTGTGCCGCTAAGGTTGCCGTTCCTGAGCTGGCTGCGCGGATACCGGGTATTGAGCTTGTTCAAATGTGGGTGTGCGATCTTGTTATGAGCCGGAGGCTTTTTTATGAACCGTCCGCAACGGAGGAGAAAGGAGGGACTTGCCCATGTACCAGGCCCTATATCGGAAATATCGGCCCCAGACCTTTGATGATGTGGTGGGGCAGATGGCGGTGACCCAGACGCTGAAAAACCAAATCACCACAGGGAAGCTTGGCCATGCCTATTTGTTCACCGGCTCCCGGGGCACCGGCAAAACCACCTGTACCCGGATCCTGGCCAAGGCGGTCAACTGCCTGAATCCCCAAGACGGAAACCCCTGCAATTGCTGCGAGGCTTGCCGGGCCATCGATGCCGGTACCTGCATGGATGTGCTGGAAATCGATGCCGCTTCCAACAACGGTGTGGATAATGTCCGGGATCTGCGGGATGATGCAGTCTATACCCCCTCCCAGGTGCGCAAGCGGGTGTATATCATCGACGAGGTCCATATGCTCTCTATTTCCGCCTTCAATGCCCTGCTGAAGATCATTGAGGAGCCGCCGGAGCATCTGCTGTTTATTCTGTCCACCACGGAGCTGCATAAGGTACCGGCCACCATTTTGTCCCGGTGCCAGCGGTTCAGCTTCCGCCGGATCTCCCAGGAGGACATCGCCGGGCGGCTGCAATATGTGGCCTATCAGGAGAATATCGACCTGGATGATTCCGCTGCCCGGGTTCTGGCCCGGATGGCCGACGGCGGTATGCGTGATGGCCTGAGCCTGCTGGATCAATGCGCCTCGGCGACCGCCGGGGAGCTCACTGCCCAGCGGGTCTATGAGTGCCTGGGCATTGCCGGTGTCCGGGAATGCGGCACCATGATGGAATACATCGCCGCCCACGATAGCAAAAATGCCCTGACCCTCCTCAACCGGGTCTATGCCGACGGTAAGGATATGGGAGCCATGCTCGATGAGCTGGCCTGCCTCAGCCGGGATCTGCTGGTGATGAAAACCGCCCCCAAGGAGGGAATCGCCATGCTTTCGGGTGTGGCAGAGGATGGCCAGGTGAAAGCTCTGGCTGACCGCTTCTCCGGTGGAGAGCTGGTGCGGATGATCCAGCTGATTCAGACCACCATGGCGGGCTTTACCCGCAGCGCCAGCCGGCGGATGGATGCGGAAATGTGTATTGTCAGCCTGTGCCAGCCGGAGTTGAAGCTGGATGCCCAGGCGCTGAACGCCAGACTCACCCGTCTGGAGGAGAAAATCGCCATCGGTGCCTTCACCGTGGCAGCCCCCGGTAATGTTCCGCCGCCGGATCTGGATGACGAGAAGCGGCCTCCCATGCCCGACGACCGGGATGATCCCGGTGCCCCGGAAGCAGAGGCGGAACGGCCCATGGCCGATGAAGCCCCCGGAGGCTTCTGGCAGGATGTGGCAGAGGCGGTGCGCCATGAGCTGCGGCCGCCGGTGATGGGCTTCTTCGCCACTACCCCCAACGCTCCGGTGCGAGGGGTGCTCCGGGGCAGTCAGCTGATTCTGGAATGCACCGTGAGCTTTGTCTACGAATGTGTGAACAAGCCCCCCATTCTGGAGCTGGTCGCCCGGAAGGCCTCGGCCAAGCTCGGCCGTGCCGTCACCGCGACGGCGGTGGATATGACCGCAAAACCGAAAAAAACTGTCCAAATGGAGCAGCTGCTGGATTTCGGCAGAGCCCATCAGGACATTGTGAAGATCAAAGAATAAAAGGAGTCGTTTATCATGGCAAAGAATAATTTCCGGGGTATGCCCGGTGGTATGAATCAGGCCGCAATGATCAAGCAGGCCCAGAAGATGCAGCAGGATATGCTGAAGATGCAGGAGGAGCTGGAAAACGCCACCTACACCGCTACTGCCGGCGGCGGCATGGTTAAGGCTACCGTCAGCGGCAAGCATCAGCTGGTGGGACTGGAGATCAATCCTGAGGCGGTGGATCCCGAGGATGTGGATATGCTCCAGGATATGGTCATGGCCGCTGTGAACGAGGCCATGCGTACCGCGGATACGGCTGCTTCCAATAATATGTCCAAGCTCACCGGCGGTCTGAACCTGGGCGGCCTGTTCTAAGGGGGAGCCATGGAATACTTTCCCGCGCCCCTCCAGGATCTGGCGGATCAATTTGCCAGACTCCCGGGGATCGGCAGCAAAACAGCCCAGCGCCTGGCGTTCCATGTGCTGAGCCTGCCCCAGGAGGATGCCCAGGCCTTTGCCGATGCCATCCTCCGGGCCAAGGAGCTGGTTCATACCTGCCCCGTGTGCCAGAATTTGACGGATCGGGAGCTGTGCCCCATCTGTGATGATGACCTGCGGGATCATGGGGTGATCTGCGTGGTGGCAGAGCCCAAGGATGTGATTGCCATGGAGCGCAGCCGGGAGTTCACCGGTGTGTACCATGTGCTTCACGGTGTGATCAGTCCCCTGAACCATGTGACCCAGGAGGATATCCGCATCAAGGAGCTGCTCCACCGGGTGGCGACCACCGATGTCCGGGAGGTCATTATGGCCACTAACCCGGATACGGAAGGCGAGGCAACGGCTATGTACATTTCCCGGCTGCTGCGGCCGATGGAGATCAAGGTCACCCGCCTGGCCTACGGTGTGCCCGTGGGCAGTCAGCTGGAATATGCCGACGAGGTGACGCTGTCCCGGGCATTGGAGGGCAGACAGGAGATCTGAAACGGCAAAAAAGCCAGCTGGGAAGCAGCTGGCTTTTCCTATTACAGTTTCTGATAGGCCTTATCCAGGAAACGCTGGGTGGAGACCACCACCCGCTTGTGGGTGCCTTTTCCAATCTTTCCCGCCTCGTCGTAGGCCGTGACCGCAAAGGTCAGGGTGTTGCCTTCCACCTGGATCACCTCCGCCTCCGCCCGAACATCCAGCCCCACCGGTGTGGCGGAGAGATGGCGGATGGCAAGCTCGGTGCCCACCGTGGTTTTGTCCTCCGGCAGGGCCGGGGCAATGGCCTCGCAGGCGGCACCTTCCATCAGGGCCACCATACAGGGCGTGGCATAGACCAGCAGGGAGCCGGATCCCACCTCCGCGGCGGTATCCTCCCGCTCCACAAAGCTGGCGACCTCGCCTTTCATTCCAACCGTAATTTCCATAACGATTACCTCCGTTTTCTTTTCACTATAGCCCAAAAACGCCGTGGTGTCAAGAAAAATGGGGGCATTGCGGCGGTAAGCGCCGCGGGAGGACGCTATGAAACCCATTCGCTTTTGGATCTCCCTGTGGGGAGGCAAATTTTTCCTCTGGCTTTATAAAAAGACCGGCCGCCGGCAGAACGACCGGCCGGGCATGGCTGCGATGAAGCTGTACGGAGATTTTTTGAAATATGTGAAAAAGCCGCCGCTGACCATCGTGGTCACCGGCACCAATGGCAAAACCTCCGTCTCCAGCATGGTGGCGGATCTGCTGCGGCTCCAGGGGCTGACCGTTTCCTACAATGACTGGGGTGCCAATCACCATGCCGGTGTGGCCCGGTGTCTGCTGGATGGGGTGAGCATTTTCAACCGTTCCACCGTGGATGCCGCCGTGGTGGAGATGGATGAGCTGATCTCCTGGGAGGATGTCCCGGCCCTGAAGCCCCAGTACCTCATTGTCAACAATTTGGCCCGGGATTCCATGCTCCGCAACGCCCATCCTGGCTATGTCCTGGAGCATATTCGCCAGGGCGCGGCCAATTCCCCGGACACCACGGTGATCCTCAATGGTGACGATCCTCTGAGCTGCTTCATGGGGGATGGAAACCGGCGGTTCTATTTCGGTGTCAGCAACCGGCACAGCCCGGCGGAACAGGCTTGCATCGACGATTTCCCGGTCTGCCCCCGGTGCGGCGGCAAGCCCGGGTATCGTTACCGGAATTACCGCCAGATCGGTGATTTCCGCTGCCCGGATTGCGGCCTGGCATCCCCGGAACGGGACTATTTTGTGACGGATGTGGCACCGGAGCAGGGGACTATGACTCTGCGGGAGCCCGACGGCACTACCGGAACCTATCCGATCGTCTCCGCTTCCGTCCATCAGGTGTATAATGCCGCGGCCATTGTGACCCTCATGCGGCTGCGTGGTATCGAGGCAAAGGCTCTGGGGGAGCAAATGGCCAGGATCGCCCTGCCGACCTCCCGGGAAAGCCATTCCCGGGTCAAGGGGATCCAGGTGATTACCCAGGCCTGCAAGGGTCAGAATGCTACCGCCGCTTCCACGGTCTTTGCTGCCCTGGCCCGGGATCCGGAACCCAAGGATGTGGTTCTGCTGCTGGATGAGGTGTTCTCCGATCCCAAGAAGATCGAGACTGTGGCCTGGCTGTGGGATACAGATTACGAATATTTCGCGTCACCCTCCATCCACAAGGTCATCGTCGGCGGTGCCCGGTATCTGGATCACCGGCTGCGGCTGTCCATGGCTGGGGTTCCCCAGGAGAAATTCCAGTGTATGGCGGATCTGGATGCCACGGCGGACCATGTCTCCACCCAGGGGATCTCCAAAATCTATGTTCTGCATGATGTGACACTGATCAGCCGGGGCCGCCGGGTGCGGGATGCCATTGTGAAACGATTGGAGGAGACAACATGATCTGTGAAATTCTGTTCCCCGAATTTTCCAATCTCTATGGCGACAGCGCCAATATGACCTATTTCCAGGCCTGCGCACCGGATATGGAATTCTGCCGAACCCATAACCGCCAGACACCCCGTTTCGTTACGGAGGATGTGGATATGATTTACCTGGGTTCCATGTCCGAGGCAAACCAAAAGACTGCCGTGGAGCGGCTGCGTCCCCATAGGGACAGGCTCCGGGAGCTGGTGGAGCGGGGTACGGTGGTTCTGGCCACGGGCAACGCTTGTGAGCTGTTTGGCACCGCCATATACGACAGCCGGGAGGGAGAGATTCCCATGCTGGGGATGTTTGATTTCTCCGCCCGGCGGGATCTGGACCGGCGGCATAATTCCATGTTCCTGGGCAGCTTTGCCGGGGATCAGGGGGAGATGACCATTGTGGGCAGCCGCTCCCAGTTCTCCTGTCTGGAAGGGGATTTCCCCGGGGACTTTATCCGGGTTGTGGGTGGCCGTGGCAACCATGTCCAATGTCCCTGGGAGGGATACCGCTACCGGAACCTGTTCGGAACCTATTTGCTGGGCCCCTTCCTGGTCCTCAACCCGCCCTTTACCCGGTATCTTCTGCGTCTGCTGGGCCGGGAGGATACCCTTGCCTTCCAGGAGAAGGCCATGGACGCTTACCGGCTGCGGTGCAGCCAGATGCAGCAGGAGGGCTTCCCCTTTGACATGGGTGCCCACGGCTGACGGAAACTGCATAGGCTTTTACAGCGCCGGGATCACCCGGCGCTGTTTCTGTATCCGAAATCGGAAAAAACAGTTGCGCTTTTCCCGTTCCGGCCTTATAATGAAGAAAAACAGGAATGAGGTGCTTCCTATGTTAGTGAACGATAAGCTGAACATGACCATGCTCTGTGATTTTTATGAGCTGACCATGAGCAATGGCTACTTCAACCACGGCTACCGGGACCGAATCACCTATTTTGATCTGTTCTTCCGCCGGTGCCCGGATGGGGGTGGCTTTGCCATTGCGGCGGGTCTGGAACAGATTATCCAGTACATCCAGGATCTCCACTTTGGACCGGAGGATATTGCCTATCTCCGGGATCGGAACCTGTTCTCCCAGGAGTTTTTGGATTATCTGGCGGATTTCCGCTTCACGGGCGATATTTGGGCCGTTCCCGAGGGTACCCCGGTGTTTCCCCGGGAGCCGATCATCACCGTCCGGGCTCCGGCCATCGAGGCCCAGTTGATTGAGACCTATCTGCTGCTGACCATCAACCACCAGAGCCTCATCGCTACCAAGGCCAACCGGGTGGTGCGGGCTGCCCAGGGGCGGACGGTGCTGGAATTTGGCTCCCGCCGGGCCCAGGGTGCGGATGCGGCAATTCTCGGTGCCAGAGCGGCCTATATCGGCGGCTGCCACGGTACCGCCTGCACCATCTCCGACCAATTGTTCGGCGTGCGTGCCGGGGGAACCATGGCCCATGCCTGGGTGCAGATGTTCGACACGGAGCTGGAAGCCTTCAAGGCCTACTGTGAGCTTTACCCCGACAATCCCACCCTGCTGGTGGATACCTATAACACCCTGAAATCCGGTGTGCCCAACGCGATCCGGGCCTTCAATGAGGTTTTGAAGCCCAAGGGCATCACCAAATGCGGTATCCGGCTGGATTCCGGTGATATGGCCTACCTCACCCGGAAGGCCCGCCAGATGCTGGACGAGGCCGGGTGGACCGAATGCCAGATCAGCGTGTCCAACTCTCTGGATGAGCATATTATCCAGGATATCCTCCGCCAGGGTGCGCAGATCGATATGTTCGGCGTAGGCGAGCAGCTGATCACTGCCAGAAGCGAGCCGGTATTCGGCGGCGTGTATAAGCTGGTGGCGGTGGAGCGGGAGGATGGTACCATTCAGCCCAAAATCAAGGTGTCGGAGAATGTGGGGAAGATCACCAACCCCCATTACAAGAAGCTCTACCGCTTCTTCGGCAACGACACGGGAAAGGCCATTGCGGACTATATGTGCATCTATGACGAGACGGTGGACGATTCCGGAGAGATGGAGATTTTTGACCCGGAGGCTACCTGGAAGACCAAGATGGTGTACAATTTTACCGCCAAGGAGCTTCAGGTTCCCATTTTCCGCCAGGGCAAGCTGGTGTATCCCTGCCCCACCCTGGAGCAGATCCGCACCTATTGCCTGGAGCAGGTGGATACCCTCTGGGAGGAAGTCAAGCGCTTCGACAATCCCCATACCTACTATGTGGACCTGTCCCAGAAGCTGTATGATATCAAGTACCAGCTCCTGAAGAACAGCAGTCATGAGAAGTGATCCCGCAAGATCCATGGCCTTCGGCGGCGTGATGGCCGCACTGGCCACGGTGATCATGTCCCTGGGCGGTCTGATTCCGGTGGCGACCTTTGTGTGCCCCATGCTGGCCATGGTGGTTTTGACCATGGTGCTGGGGGTCTGCGGCCGGCGGGTGGCCTGGGCCTGGTACGCCGCCGTGGCGGTGCTGAGTCTGCTGCTGTCCCCGGATAAGGAGGCGGCGATGGTATTCCTGTTCCTGGGGTATTATCCCATTGTCAAGCCAAAGCTGGACAGATGGAAGGCGGCGCCCCTGGGCAAGCTCCTGTTTTTCAACGGGGTGATCCTGCTGATGTACGGGCTGATGCTCAATGTGCTGGGCATGGAGGATATTCGGGAGGAATTCCGGGAAGCGGGACAGATCATGACTGCCGTCATGCTGGCCCTGGGCAATCTGGTCTTCTTTCTCCTGGACCGGCTGCTGGACAAAAGACAGAAACGAGGAGAAGGGCGATAACGCCCTTCTACTTCAGGCTGTCGGAAAACCCCTACGGGCTTTTCCGACAATTCATTTGCAGTCTGCCGCGCGCAGAATTCATCCGCCCTTGGCGGATAAATTCCACACTTGCAGCCTGAGAAGTATTTTCTGTCAGGTACACGCCCCGACAGAAAATGATTTTGATTTTGTTTGCAGCCCAAGGCTGCAAACTCTGCGAGGCTTTTTTGACACGCTGGAGGAGAAGGGCGATAACGCCCTTCTCCTTTTGAAATGGAGCAACTATGGAAAAGAACTGGTATGTCTACATCCTGCGCTGTGGGGACGATACGCTGTACACCGGAATTGCGGTGGATGTGGAAAAGCGTTTTCAAGCCCACTGTGCCGGGAAGGGAGCCAAGTATACCCGGGGGCGTGGGCCTCTGACCATCGTCTACCGGGAGTGCTGCCCGGATCATTCCACCGCTTTGCGGCGGGAATGGGCCATCAAGGCCATGAGCAAAGAGGAAAAGTTGGCCTTGATCGGCCAATGTTAGCATAGGAAAAGCGGCTGCCGGGCGGGCAGCCGCTTTTGTGTGCCATTATAGCTCGTCACTGATGGCCAGCAAGAGAATGCCGATAATGACGATGGCGATGAAGATGTAGGTTTTCCAGTTGAGCTTCTCTTTCAGGAAAATCCGGGACAGAAGCAGGGAAACGATACACACCGAGGAGATGATGGGGGCGGCGATCACGCCGTTGCCGCTCAGGGCATAGACATAGGTAAATTGACCGGCGGTTTCAAAGATGGCGGCCAAAATCTTGTCCTTCTGCTGGGGAAGAGGACCGAACTTGACCTTTTTTCCCTTCATGAACAGGAACAGCACCAGAGCGAACAGGGCAAAGGTCAGCTCATAGCTGGTGTTGGCCACATCCTCCAGGGTTGCCTCAGTCACCCCCACCAGGGGGGTGGTGGCAAAATCATCCAGATAGAAAATATCCAGGAAGCTGCCGAAGGCATCCAACAGGGCATAGACAAAGGGCATACAGAAGGCGACCAGGGCCAGCTTCTTGCCCAGCTGCTTCTTTCTGGGGGTTTCCCCGGCATTTTCCAGGAAGCTGACACCCAGCACACCCACCAGGATAATCAGAATGGCGGCAATGGAAAGGGGAGACAGGTGCTCCTTCAGGAGCACAACGCACAGCAAGCTGCAAATGGCACCGGAGGTGTTCTCAATGGGGTCGGAGATGGATTCCTCCAGGAACCGCATTCCGAAATAGGAGAAGGCCATGGAGACCATATACAGCAGGGAAACGGGCAGATAGTAGATCAGGTTGATGGGATTATAGTGAAGATCCCCCGTCACCAGAGTGAAGACAGCGTGGATGCCCATGACCGCACCCACACAGACGCAGATTTTCAGATGGGCATATTTTTCATCAGGCTGCGCACCCTTTTTATAAAACAGCTCCGCTGTGCCCCACAGAAGGGTGGTGGCAATGGCAAAGAATAACCAAGACATGGCAATCCCTCCTTACAGTGTCACAAGGCCGGCGTTGACCATCTCCTGCAGGCTCTTGAGAATGCCCAGCTTGGCATGGTGCCAGGTCAGACCACCCTGGAAATAGACGGCATAGGGAGGGCGGATGGGACCGTCGGCGGAAAGCTCAATGGAGCTGCCCTGGATAAAGGCACCGGCGGCCATGATGACCTTGTCGTTGTAGCCCGGCATCTCGCTGGGCCAGGGGGTGGCAAAGGAATCCACCGGCGCGGCGGCCTGGATGCCCTTGCAGAAGGCAACCATGCCCGCTTCGCTTCCCAGCTCCACAGCCTGGATGATGTCGTGGCGGCTCTCCGAGGCGTTGGGTATGCAGCGGAAGCCAAGCGGCTCATAGAGATTGGCGGCGAAAATCGCGCCCTTCTCCGCACCGGCCACTACATTGGGTGCCAGGAAGAAGCCCTGATACAGAGAGGTCATAATGCCCAGGTTCGCACCGACCTCCTGGCCCAGACCCGGGGCAGAGAGGCGGAAGCCGCAGCGGCTGACACATTCCCGGGTACCACAGATATAGCCGCCGATGGGGGCCAGGCCGCCGCCGGGGTTTTTAATCAGGGAACCGACGATCATATCTGCCCCCACATCGGAGGGCTCCCGGGTCTCCACGAATTCGCCATAGCAGTTATCCACCATGCACAGCACATCTGGCTTGACGGACTTGCAGAAGGCGATCAGCTCTCCAATCTGCTGGACGGAGAAGGTGGGACGGGTGGCGTAGCCCTTGGAGCGCTGGATGGTGATGAGCTTGGTCTTTTCGTTGATAGCGGCACGGATGCCTTCGTAGTCAAAGGTGCCGTCGGGGAGAAGATCAACCTGGTTGTAGGTCACGCCATACTCAGCCAGGGAGCAGGGGGAGGGGCGAATGCCGATCACCTCCTGCAATGTGTCATAGGGCAGGCCCACGGGACTCAGCAGCTCATCCCCGGGGAGGAGATTGGCACTAAGGGCCACGGTGAGGGCATGGGTGCCGCAGGTGATCTGGGGACGGACCAGGGCCGCTTCGGTGTGGAACACATCAGCGTAGACACGCTCCAAATTATCCCGGCCAATGTCGTCGTAGCCGTAGCCGGTGGAACCGGCGAAGCAGGCGGCGCTGACCCGATTCTTCTGCATGGCCGTGATTACCTTGGCCTGGTTGTATTCCGCAACTGCGTCAATGGCGGCAAACCGATCCGCCAGCTTTTCCAGCACGGTCTGGCCGTAGTGATATACGGCGGGGGAAATGCCCATGGTTTGATATAATTCCTGTAACTGTTCCATAGTGGTTAATCCTCTTTTTTCATTTGATTCAGGATCTGGGTCGCCAGATCATTGAGTATTTCCGGCCGAGTCACAATGAGTCCCGTCTCCTCGTCACCCAGGAGCAGGAGGGTATCGCCGGGATGGATGCCGTAGAAGTCCCGGGCCTCCTTGGGGATCACGATCTGCCCCCGGTCACCGACCTTGGCGGTGCCGAAGCAGCGCTGCTGCTTGCCCTTTCCGAGAATGTGTTTCCCTCCAGGCATTTCATCATTCCTTGCGTCATATTTTTCATATTTTTCACACTGGCGTATTATAATTAATTCCGCCCTGGTTGTCAAGACCGGGGCGGAAAAAGTTGGATTTTGGGTCAGTCGTCCCTGCGGCGGCCGCGACCGCCAAAGAGGATGATCAGCCGCAGAAGCTGGGCCAGGGCAGTGGCAGTGGCGGCCACATAGGTCAGCGCGGCGGCGGTGAGGGTTTTCCGGGCGCCGATCTGTTCCTCCCGGGTCAGAAGATCCCCGGCGGCAATGGCATCCATGGCACGGCGGCTGGCATTGAATTCCACCGGCAGGGTCACCAGTTGGAATACCAGGCTCAGACCGAAGCAGGCGATGCCCAGGTATACCAGGGTATAGGACAGGTCCCCCAGGAAGGAAAAGACCAGGCCCAGGAGGATCAGGGGCATGGACAGCTTGGAGCCGAAATTGGTTACGGGGATGATGGCACTGCGTAACTTGATGGGCGCATACCCCACGGCATACTGCACTGCGTGGCCCGCCTCGTGGCAGGCAACACCGATGGAAGCCACGCTGGTGGAATCGTAAACGCTGTCGGACAGGCGGATCACATTGGCTTTGGGGTCATAGTGATCCGTAAGATTTCCGCTGATCCGCTCAATGCGCACGCCGCCTACGCCGTTGGCGGCGAGAACCCGCTGGGCAGCCTGGGCACCGGTGAGGCCCCGGGTGCTGAAGCGCTGGGAATAGCGGCGGAAGGTGCTGTTCACATTGGCACTGGCCCAGAAGGAGAGAAGCACGCAGGGCAGCACCAGCACCAGATAGGTCCAGTCGAAAGAATAGTAGTAGGGCATAGCAACCTCCTTATAGGCATTCCGGCTCCATGGCATCATGGAGGGTATCGGTGATGGCACCCCGGAAAATGGGGAAGGCCTGACTGTGCAGGGTCTCCAGGGCACCGGCGGAGTGGTTTACCGGGATGTTTCCGGCCATAAACAGGTCCAGATCCAGGACAAACCGGGGCACGGGCTGCTGCTGCGTTCCCTGACGAACGCCCCCGGGGCCGGCGTGGATTTTGGCCCGGCAGCCGCCCCGCAGGGCAATTTCCGTATCCAGAGAGCAGCGGGCGACTACCGGCTCCGGCACATCCTCCTGGCTGAGGATGCCTAAGTACCAGGGCTGGATTAGCGCCCGGTAGGGTGTGTCTCCCAGGCCCAGAGCCTCCCGATGGAAGAAGTTGAGATACCGCAGCCCCACCCGTTCGAAGAAGGCAGGATGATAGATCTGGATGAAGGCGGCCAGGGGGGCATCCAGTTTCCGGGCAAATTCCTCCCACCGGGTATAGCGGCAGCAGGACAGGCTGATAAAATGATCCGTCAGGTTCACCCGCCAAAGACCGTCGGCGGAGACGAACTGATAATTTGTCCCTGCGGGTTGATTCTCCAGGGAGAAGCGCCCCGGAGCGCCGGTGATTTTCGGTGCGGGGACATCCTTGCGAAGGGCATAGCGGGGAAACTGATCCCGAATTGCCTCCTGGAACTGGTCCGGCACCTGGGTGCCAATGGACAGGATCTGGGGGAAGCGGAGCTGGCATACCACCTCAGCCAGAGGGGATTTGCCATAGATACAGCGACTTTCCTGAGAAAACATAGGCATTCTCCATTTCATCTTGGTGCAGGTATTATACCACGGGGGAAGGGAAACAACAAGACCGGGGAGGAAATCTTTACATTTTCATAAAATCTGTTATAATAAGAAAAAATGATTAGGAGGAGTATGACCGATGGAATTGCTCTATTTTCTGGAAGACATTCGCATTCCAGTTTTGAACGAACTTATGCTGGCCATCACCTATCTGGGGGATGAGATGGCCTTTTTGGCCGTTGCCCTGGTATTTTTCTGGTGCGTGGACAAGCGGCGGGGATATTATATTATGGCCGTTGGCTTCTTTGGCACGGTGGCCAATCAGTTCCTGAAGCTGGCCTGTCGGATCCCCCGGCCCTGGGTGCTGGACAAGGATTTTACCATTCTGGAACCTGCCCGGGAGGCGGCGACGGGATATTCCTTCCCCAGCGGCCACAGCCAGAATGCGGTGGGTGTCTTTGGTGGTATCGCCCGGACAACCAAACGGCCCTGGGTGCGGTATCTGTGTCTGGCTGTTGCGGTACTGGTGCCCATCTCCCGGATGTATGTGGGTGTGCATACCCCCTATGATGTATCTGTGGCGGCGATTATGGCGGTGTGTCTGATCTTCCTGCTGGAGAAGGTGGTCTTTTCCCACAATGGCCGGTGGATTCCCAGAATGTTTGCCGTGGCGGCAGCCCTGGCTCTGGGGCTGCTGGTTTATGTGGAGGCGTGGCCCTTCCCCGAAGACGTGGACCCGGAAAATCTGGCCTCCGGCGTGAAGAATGCCTATACGCTCCTGGGGGCACTGCTGGGTATCATCGTTGTGTACTTTGTGGATGAAAGAGTCCTGCATTTCCCCACCGAGGCTTGCTGGTGGGCCCAGATTTTGAAGGTTCTGGGAGGGTTGGTGCTGGTGCTTGCCGTGCTGGAGGGGAGTAAGAGCGGCCTGAATGGGCTGTTTGGAGGGCATATGATCGCCCGGGCAGTGCGCTACTTCCTGACCGTGGTGGTGGCGGGATGCCTGTGGACCATGAGCTTCCCCTTCTTCGCAAGACTGGGAAAGGAGCGTACAACATGAATTACGCGGCCATTAAGAACTGTGATATTGCCAATGGCCCCGGCGTGCGCATCAGCCTCTTTGTATCCGGCTGCACCCACCGGTGTCCCGGCTGCTTCAACGAGGTTGCCTGGGATTTTGACTACGGCCAGCCTTTCACCCAGCAGACGACGGATTTGCTCCTGGATATGCTGGCCCCGGATTATATCAAGGGCCTGACTCTCCTGGGAGGTGAACCCTTTGAGCCGGAGAACCAGGGGCCTATTGTGGCGCTTCTGCGCCAGGTGAAGGAAAAATACCCCCAAAAGACCGTATGGGCTTTTTCCGGTTATCTCTTCGACCGGGATATGCTCACCGGCCGGCTGGGGGATCTGGAGGAATACCTGTCCTATGTGGATGTACTGGTGGACGGGCCCTTCATCCAGCTGAAGAAGGATCTGTCCCTCCGGTTCCGGGGCTCCTCCAATCAGCGGATCATTGATGTGAAAGAAAGTCTGGCCCAAAATGATGTCGTGCTTTGGCAGGACTGGCAGGGCAACGGAAAGGAAATGAGATAAATGGATACGATTTCTGTGAAATTGGTGCATCCCCGGGGAATTCTCCCCACCTACGGCTCGGAAGGCGCTGCCGGAGCGGATCTGTATGCCTGCCTGGATGGGGAAGTGACCATCCCCGCCGGGGAAACGGTGATGATTCCCACGGGCCTGGCCATGGAGATCCCCCAGGGCTGTGTGGGGCTGATCTTTGCCCGGAGCAGCCTGGGTACCAAGCGTGGTTTGGCACCCGCCAACAAGGTAGGGGTGATCGATTCGGACTACCGGGGGCAGATTCTGGTGGTGCTGCACAACCACGGTCGGTGTGATCAGACCATCGGCCACGGAGAGCGGATCGCTCAGATGCTCATTATGCCCGTCCTCCACCCGGCCTACACCCAGGTTTCCCAGCTGAGCGAGACAGGGCGGGGCAGTGGCGGTTTCGGCTCTACTGGGAAATAAGCCGTCGAATTTTTGAAAAAAATCTGTCCCGGGGACTGTACAACCCAAGGGTTTTCCTGTATAATCATAATGATGCCTTTTCGGCATCGACCATCTTAAACAAATCATATATAGGAGATATTATGGAGATTCTAAGTGCCATGATCCAACTGCTGGGCGGCCTGGCCATGTTCCTCTACGGTATTGAGGTCATGGGCGACGGTCTGAAGAACAGCTCCGGCGATGCACTGAAGCGGGTGCTGGAAAAGGTAACAGGCAATGTGCTCATGGGTGTGCTCACCGGTACTCTGGTCACCGCTGTGATCCAGAGCTCCACGGCGACCATCGTGCTGACGGTGGCCTTGATTGGCGCCGGCGTGCTGAATCTGAAGCAGGCTGTGTCCATCGTTATGGGCGCCAATATCGGCACCACCGTGACGGCTCAGCTGATCCGCCTGGGTTCCGTGGAATCCGACGGCAGCTTCCTGCTTTGGCTGTTTGACACCGACACCCTGGCTCCCATCGCCCTGGTGGCGGGTATCGTGCTGATCATGTTCATCAAGAGCAAGAATGCCAAGACCATCGGTGATATTTTCATCGGCTTCGGCATTCTGTTTGTTGGCCTGAACCTGATGACCGAGGGCGTGAAGCCCCTGATCGGTACAAGTGTGTTCGCTTCCTTCCTGGGTTATCTGCGTAACCCCTTGTTCGGTATTGTCTTCGGTCTGGTGCTAACGGTGATCGTCCAGAGCTCCTCCGCTACGGTGGGTATGCTCCAGACGGTGGCGGCAGCCACGGCCAGCGCCGCTTTGACGGAGCCCAGCGCGGTGGTGCTCACCTTCTCCATGGCTTACCCCGTGATCATGGGTATTAACCTGGGTACCTGCGTCACCACCGCCATGGTCTGCTCCATTGGCTCCAGCAGGGATGCCAAGCGTACCGGCATGGCCCACATCGCCTTCAATACCATCGGTACCCTGGGTTTCCTGGTGGTGATGACCATTCTGGAGCGGTGCCAGGTGTTTGGTGCGGAATTCTGGAACAGTTGCGTGGACAGCGGCGGGATCGCCAATTTCCAGACCGTCTTCAATCTGGTCACTGCGGCTGTTCTGCTGCCCTTTGCCGGTCAGCTGGTGAAGCTCACCACCTGGATCGTCAAGGACGAGGAGGTCAAGGAACCTGCCCATCCCGAGCTGCACACCCTGGACGAAAAGCTGTATATTTCTCCCACTGTTGCCCTGGGTGAGGCAACGAAGGCCGTGGCCGCAATGGGCGTTATCGCCCGGGATAATTTTGCCCGGGGCTGCAGCCAGCTGACCAAGCTGGATCCTGCCATAGTAGCGGTGATCGATGAGGAAGAGAGCTGCCTGGATGCCTTCGCGGATCGGTCTGATCACTTCCTCATTGGCCTGAGCAAGGCCGTGGAGAAGGAGTCTGAGGACCGTCAGCTGGATATGCTCATGCAGACGGTACCCAATTTCGAGCGTATCGGTGACTATGCCACCAATCTGGTGGAGCTGGCCCAGCGCCTGGAAGGGGAGAAGACCGGCTTCTCTGAGAATGCCAAGAAGGAACTGGCGCTGATCACCGGCGCGGTGAATGAGATTTTGACCATCACCGTGGATGCCTTCAGCAATGGGGATCTGGAAGCCGCCAAGACCATCGAGCCTCTGGAAGAGACCATTGATGACATGGTGATGATCCTCCGGGATCGCCACACCAAGCGGTTGAAGACCGGCATCTGCTCCGTTGGCTCCGGCCTGGTGTTTATGGAAGCCCTGACCTACCTGGAGCGTGCTTCTGACCAGTGCTCCTCCATTGCCGTGATGATGCTGGCCCGGGGCGCCGATGCCCAGGTGCTGAATCACTACGAGTTCCTGCGGGAGATGCACGAGGGTCACGATTCCGCCTACCGGGCGGAGATGGCCCGTCGCCGTCAGCAGTATATCGCCCCTCTGAAAGATCTGGCATAACAAAATCCCCCCTCATTTCCAACGGGAAATGAGGGGGATTTTCAGACATTTTTCAGGCAAATCAGGTTCCGCTCACCTGGAAGTTTTTTGGTAACGGATATTCCAGGGAATTGGGATCAGTAGAACAACAGATCCGAATAGGTGGGGAAGGGCCAATAGGACTTTTCCGTCAGCTGCTCCAGGGAATCCGCCTCCCGGCGAACCTCGCACATCCGGCTGCGGATGGTCTCGTCATAATAGGCGCAGGCCTGCTCCAGATCCTGGGGCACGGCTTGAAGCTCCTGGTTCAGGCGGTTTACCTGTTCGTACAGCGCGTCACAGCCTTTGCTCAGGCGGAGGGCCAGATCCTTTTCACTGGCACAGGGCACACGCAGCTCCTGCTTGCTCCGGGCGGTGTCGCACACCTGACGGGAGTAGGCGGAGACGGCGGGGAGAATCTGGCGCATGACCATATCCACCATGGTTCGGCCTTCAATGCCGATGACCTTGCAGTAGGCATCCATATGGATCTCATACCGGGCCCGGAATTCTGCCTCGGAGAAAATGCCGTGTTTGGTCACCAGAGCGATATTTTCCGGGGAGATATAGGTGGGCATGGCCTGGGCGGCGGTGCGCAGATTCTGCAGGCCACGGCGCTGGGCCTCCTCCTCCCATTCCTGGGAGTAGCCGTTGCCGCTGAACAGAACCCGGCGGTGCTGGGTGAAGATCCGGCAGACCAGATCCTGGAGGGCAGTATCGAAATCCGCCGCCTGCTCCAGCTCGTCGGCAATGAGGCCCAGCTCCTCGGCCATGATGGTGTTCAGGGCGATGTTGGGGCCGGCTACGGACTGGGAAGAACCGGGCATACGGAACTCAAATTTGTTGCCGGTGAAGGCCAGGGGGGAGGTTCGGTTCCGGTCGGTGGTATCCTTGGGGATATTGGGCAAAACATCCACGCCAATGCGCAGATTGCCCTTACCGGGGCCGGTGTAGCTGGTGCCGTTGATGATGGATTCCACCACGGCATGGAGCTCATCCCCCAGGTAAATGGAGACGATGGCGGGAGGTGCCTCACTGGCGCCCAGCCGGTGGTCGTTTGCGGCGCTGGCCACGGTGCAGCGCAGCCAGCTCTGGTACTCATCCACGCCCTTGATAAAGGCAGCCAGGAACACCAGGAACTGAGCGTTCTGCCGGGGAGTCTTGCCGGGACTGAAGAGATTCACGCCGGTATCCGTGGAGAGGGACCAGTTATTATGCTTGCCGGAGCCGTTGACACCGGCGAAGGGCTTCTCGTGGAGCAGGCACACCAGATTGTGCTTGGC
>CAYRYT010000030.1:0-16686 GCA_964428625.1 uncultured Oscillospiraceae bacterium
TACGCTGCGTTGCCCTTATTATAGAATACTCAGGGAAAATTAACTACCAATTTGATGTTTCTAAATGTAAACTTCAGGTTGCACTGTCATCATTCATCCAGCTATGGGTCAAAAATCAGCAGCCTGCAGCAGCAAAAATCCGGCCGACCCCTGGGGGGTCGGCCGGACGGGTTTATGGGGCTTTGGAGGAATTAGCCTGCCAGGAAGGGCTTGACACCCAGAGGCGTCACGCCCAGCTCCTCCATGCGCTCCTCCTCGGTCTGCGCATGGTCCACACCGCCGGTAACTTCCGCAGCATGGATGGAGGCAATGATCCGATGGTCACCGGTGGTGCCCAGCTTGTAGAGCCGGTCAGGGGTCTTGCTCTCCACCATGTTCCAGTTCTCATCGTAGGTATATTCGCCGGTACCGGCGCCTGCCACATAGAGGTACAGCTCGTTGGTGATGCCGTTGTTCCAGTAGTCATACAGGGACATGGCGATCATGACAGCGCCGTCCTCGGTGTAGCCGGCCAGCTCGATGTCGGAAAAGTGATAGGTGATCCGGGGCAGGGAGCCTTCGTTGAACATTGCGGTCAGGGGGGTCTCCTCAATTTCCCGCACAACAAAGACGCTGTAGGTGCCGTTCAGATCCTCGATGGCCTCCACGCCATTGAGACCCTTGAAGATAATGGTGCTGAAGCTGTCATCCACATAAGCCTGGTTGCCGTAGTCATCCTCATAGTAGGACAGGCCCTTGATCTCGTCCACATACCACAGGCGGCCCACATTATCCAGCAGGATCAGGGTCTGGGTGGGTGTGTACATCGCAGACTCGCCATTGTCGGAGTAGTTGCCCAGGAAGTCGGTCATCATCTCCACATAGGGAGCCGTGTGGGTGCTGTCATACTCCTGGGTGGTGATACCGCAGAAGACGATCTCGGAGCTGGCGCCCTGGCCGTTCTCGCCGGTGACGAAGTTCTCGCCGGCAGCCAGCAGGTAGGGCAGCATATCCAGCTTGTGGTAGGTGTACTCCTTCATGTCCTCGTTCCAGGTATTGATGATCCGGTTGGTTTCCTCCTCGGTCAGCTCCATGTCCACATACAGATACATGTTCATGATGGCGGAGAAGGTATCCTGGCTCTGGGAGTAGGACATACCGTACAGGTGGTCACCGTCGTAGGGCTGCAGGGCCTCCACCACCTCGCCGGTGGCGGGATCGATCTTGTAGATCATGCCCGCGTTGCCGTACTCACAGGTCCACAGGTAGCCACGGCCTGCCACGGAGGTGGTCAGATCCATACCGAAGTTCAGCTCATTGGAAGCGGTGATCTGATTGCCCTGGGTGAAGGTATCCACACCCTTGTTCATAGTGAAGTTGTACATGTACACATCGCCGGTGGCACCGGTGCCGAAGGGCTGCTCGGTGAAGAAGCCATCCAGGCTCAGATCCAGCGCGGTAACCTCCACCTGAACGGTGTCGAACAGGGACTCGTCGGCGGCATTGGCCACGGTGATGGTGGCGGAGCCTTCCTTCAGGCAGTGGATCACGCCCTCCTCGTCCACGGAGACGACGGTCTCATCGCTGGAGGACCAGGTCATGGTCTTGTAGTTGGTGTACCAGGGGGTCACATCATAGGCCAGCTGCTTGCTGCCGGTGACATTCATGGTCAGAACATCATCCCGCAGGACGGGCTTGCCCTTCTCCTCGGCGTTCATGTCGGGGATGTTGGTGTGGGGATCCCGCTGGGCGGCCTTGGCATCCAGGGGTGCCATCAGACCGCTGACCTCATAGGACAGGGTACCCACCTTGGTGGTGTTGACATAGGTGACGGTGGTCTCCGCCTCGCCCTCGGCGCCGGCGACAGTCTCCTCCCGGGTATCCTGGGGATCGATGGTATACAGCTCGCTGATCAGATCCCAGCCATTGGCATCGCAGCGGGCCCAGTAGAGCTTCTCGGTGTTGTGGTCCCAGGTCATGGACTGGAGGAAGTCCATGGTCTGGTCGATCATGCCGACCTTCTCCATGCTCCAGCTCAGCTGGTACTGATGGGTCCACTCATTCTCCTCCATGGGAACCACCCACAGGGAAGCGGTCTCGTCGGGGATGTAGATCTCCGCATCCCAGTCGTACTCGGAGTACTGACCCAGCAGATACAGGCTGCCTGCGTCGTCGCTGGCCATGGTCAGGGCGGTCAGGCCGCTTCTGGAAACCACGCTGGTCTCCTCGTAAGCGCCCACAGTCTGCCACTCGTTCAGGCTGTACTCGCCGCGGAGGTTGATGGAGAAGACCTCGGTGTTCGGTGCGCCGTACCGGTCGGTGTAGGTGGTCAGGCCGTAGAGCTGGCCATCCACATAGTTGTAAGCGAAGTCCTGATAGACATTGTCCAGCTGGGCAATGTAGTAGGCCTCCAGGGTGAAGGAATCCTTCAGCATATCCTCATAGCGGAAGCCGTACAGGGCACCGCCGTCAGCCTGGGCGAAGATGTAGCCGCCCACATACTCTGCGGCCACGATGTCCATGCTGCTGCCGAACATAACGACCTCATCCTGGTCCACGCCCTCGCTGAAGGAGATCCAGGCATCGGAACCGGTGAAGGGATCATTGCCGTAGCCGATCAGATCGCCGTAGGGGGCACCCTCGCCGCCCATGTTGAAGGTGAAGGAAGCGGTGTTCATGGCGTAGTCATCCACCATCAGCACCACCTTGCCGGTGACATCGGTGATATCGAAGGAAGCGGTGTAGTTCTGGTAGCCGTTCTCGTCGGCCTCCACATCCGCCACGCCCTGGATCTCGATGACCTTGCCGGAGCTGGTGAGCAGGCCGATCATGGAGCAGGCCAGGTTATCCCGGAAGGTCAGCTCCAGGGTGGTCTTGCCGGTGTTCAGGTCGATGACCTTCTTGGCAGCGGTGACCTGGGGTGCTTCCAGATCGATGGTGATAGGCACTTCCATGGAAGTGGCGGTGGCGCCTTCATAGGCACCGGTAGCCTCGATCTGCATCAGGACCTTGGTATTGTTGGGCAGCACATTGCCCTCGGCATCGGTGCCCTCCCAGGCATCCAGATACCAGCTCATGACGAAGGGCACGATGGAGCCGTTGCCGGAGCTGTAGATGGACTTGGCAACATCCTGGAGGGTCTCTTCGCCGTAGTTCTCGCCGGTCTCGGCATCCACAAAGCGGATGGTCAGGGTCCGGGCATTGCGCAGCAGGGAGATGTAGACATCCTGGATGGCATCGTAAGAGCCGTCTCCGTTGGGGGACAGGGAGATGTGGTTCACATCAAAGGCTTCTTCCACACCGTAGTTGCTGTAGACATTCACGCCGGGCAGAGCCTCCATGTCCGCATTCTGGAGGTTGGACCACAGCGCGTGGTAGTACTGGCTGAAGAGAACCTCGTCCTCGCCGCCCTCCAGCACATCCCAGTACCAGGCGCTGTCGTACTGCTCAGCATCGCCCCAGTTGCCGTAGAAGGCCATATAGGGCAGGCTCAGGTCGGCGGTCTCCTCGCTCAGAGCGGTCAGGAAGGTGAAGCCCTCCACATAGCCGCCGTTGGTGTAGTAGGTATCGAGATAGTCCTTGTCGGACTGGCTCAGCGTCACGGTAACGCTGACCTGGGCATCGGCGCCGGGTGCAACGGCCAGGGCCTGGGCATCCAGATCTGCCTGGGAGTCGTTGCCCACCAGAGCCTCCAGGTAGGCCTGGACATCATCGGCATCCACGGTGGCATTGCCATCCACATCATAGCGGGCGGCAGCATCCTTCCAGCTGCCGTTCTTGGAAGCCTGGAGGATCTGGTAAGCATCGTGGGCGTTGGTCACGCCGGAATCGTCCACATCGTGGAGGAGCAGCATACCCTCGGCCGCGTGACGCGCGGAAGCATCCAGGGCCACGGGGGTACCGGACATGAAGTACTCGTCGGCATAGACCGCCACGCCCTCACTCTGGGCCACGGTGTCCAGGCGGTAGAAAGCGGTGGTGGTGCCGAAGTTATGGATTGCAAACTCGTAGCTGTAAGCGCCGGTACGGCTGGGATCAGCACCCAGCTCTGCCTTCGGCACATCGCAGCCGTCCACAGTCAGGTAGGTCTTGGTGGACACCGCCAGATTGGCGTTGGCCAGACCGGAGCCCTGCTGACGGGGAGAATAGAACAGGCCGTCCCCATAAACCAGAGGCTGAGAGGTGCTCATCAGCAGCTGGCGGACCAGGGTGCGGTAGTCTGTGCCCTTGCTGAAGTTCTCCCGGACATACTGCATCACCAGGGCGGAGATGCCCGCCACATTGGGGGATGCCATGGAGGTACCGCTCATGACACCGTAGGTGCCATTGTTGGTGGTGGAGTAGATATTGCCGCCGGGAGCGGTCAGATCGGGCTCCAGGTTCAGGTCAGGAGCAGCACCCCAGGAGGTGAACTCGCTCATCTGGTAAGCCAGATCACTGGGCTGGAGCATGGTATCCTTGGGGAAGGAGATCTTCGTGGTGGGCTCCTTCTCCAGGGTTGCCTTGATCATCTCGCCGTCTGCCTGAGAGATGGAGACAGCAGGGATCTTCGCCTTGCAGCCGTTCAGGTTCATGCCGATGTAACCGGCCTCGTTGTTGTAGACAATGCAGGCCACAGCGCCGGCATTCTCCGCATTCTCCACCTTCACGGGGAAGGTGCAGTCCTCACCGCCGCCGCGGCTGACCAGGGCGACCTTGCCGGTGAGATCCAGGCCCTTGTAATCCGCCTCACGGCCGAAGCCGGGAATGGCCACGATCTCATAGGTATCGGTCAGAGTCGTGATCAGGGGCATACCGTAGGAATCGCTGGTCTCGTTGAAGCTCAGCTTCTGTGCCCCGAAGAGGATGTAGTTGCTCATCACCATGGCGTTCTCCACGGAAGCCACGGACAGAACATTGTGGTAGACACCGGGCTGGCCGACAACGCCATTGTCCGGGTTCTTCGTCAGGTTCAGGTTGGTACCCCAGTTATTCAGGATACCGGCAGTGTAGTTGTTACCGGCGGACACAGCCAGAACTGTGCCGGTCTGAGCCACACGGTCATAGATCTCGTTGACGAACTCGTTGGAAGAGGTGGTGAAACCGGCGTTGGTGCCCAGGCTCATGTTCACCACATCGGCCTCCAGCATCAGCGCGTCTTCCAGTGCGGCCAGGATGTCGCTGGTCTGGCCGGCACGGGCATAGCCAAAGACCTTCATGACATACAGCTGGGCATCGGGGGCCACGCCCACCACATCGGAGCCATCCACCTTGTTGGCGGCGGCAATACCGGAGACATGGGTGCCATGGTCGCCCTGGGAATCGTAATCGTGGGTAGCGTCCAGCCGGTCATCGGCATAGTTGAAGGCAAAGGCGACCTTGGTGTTCTGGTACAGCTCCTCAGCCGTAACCTTGCCGTCCATGCGATTGTAGGCGTTCAGGCCGTCCAGCACATCAGCGATGGTATCCACATCCGCAGAGTCCTTGGTCAGCTTGTCCTGGGACAGGGGCTGGAAGTTCTGGTGATCCAAATCCAGGCCGGTATCGATAATGGCGATTTTCATGCCCTTACCGGTGTAGCCCTGGGCCCAGGTATCCTCACGGCCGATCATTCCGCCGTCGCCCACGGTAAAGGTCTGGGCGCCATCCTGGCTCTGGGCATCATGGAGCTCGTACACAGGCTCCACAACGACCTGCTTGACACCCTCCAGGGCGGCGATGTCCGCCTTGGCACTGTAGGGGATCTTCGCGGCAATGCCGTTGAACAGCCAGGTATAGCTCTGGCTCACATCCAGGGTCTCGCCGTCCAGGATCTCGTCCTCGATGCGGCTGATGACCTCCGCCTGCTCCTGCTCCAGCTTGGTGATCTTGGCAATGCTCTCATCGTCCAAACCGGCGGCGGCATCCGCCTCCAGAATGGCCTCGCTCTCCATGACGATAAAGACATGGATCATGCCATCCTCGTCCACCATCTGCTTTTCCAGTTCCAGGTCGGTCAGGGTATTCTTGCCCAGCTCCAGGGCATCCTGATACTTACCACTGTCGGTCTGCTCCAGGGTGATTTCCTCTTCCAGGGCGTCATTTTCCTGGGCAAAGGTAGTCACGGGGATCAGGGACAGCACCATGCAAAGGCACAGGGCCAGGGCAAACAGCTTCTTCATAGTCATTGCATTAGCCCTCCTTCTTCATGGTCATGACCTTGCGGCCAGCCACCAGACCGGTGCAGCCGGCCAGAGCGGCCAGGCACACTGCGATCATCATCCCAGGATTGGCCACATCGCCGGTGCTGGCGTTGTCGCCGCCGGGCTTACCGGGCTTCACGGTCGTCTCGGGAGCCTCGGTAGGATAGGTCTGCTCGGGATCGATCTCAGGGATCTGGGTATTCTTCACAGTCAGGTCCTTCTCCTCGCCACCGTTGATGGCGCCGGAGCCGGTGACCTTGCCCGTACCGGCGAAGATGACCTTCACCAGGGCGTGGGTGCCGTCGGCCGTATAGGCCTCGGGAGCGACCCAGGCGATCTTTACCGTACCCGCCTGATCAGCGTTCACGGCAATGTTGGCAACGAAGTCCTTGCTGCATTCCACATCCTGGAAAGTCAGCTTCTCGCTGTCGTAGTGCAGCACAACCCGGCCGTCGGTGACGGTGACATCCGCAAGGATCCAGGTGCTGAGGGTCTTGCCGTCACCGGTAATGGTCAGCCACAGACCGTCCCCGGCGGCAAATGCCACACCGGAAACCATCGCGCACAGAACCACCAGGGCCACGACAGACAGCATCGTTCTTGTCATGCGTTTCATTATTTCCTCCTATGATTTTGAGCCGGAACCTGCCTTGTCCCTTACCGCCAAAGCACCCAGCCGTAAGATCATTGGCGCCACCACCCACGAATGCAGACAGCATGGCCAATATACCGACATTGTACACCCGGAGTGTACACTTGTCAATACACTTTTCAAAAAAGTTTCCAGAATATTCATCTTTTTTCCCGCCTTCCCCCGGTCTTCCCAGGGATTCCCCCCTTGCGTTTCCCCGGATTTTGCGGTAACATATAGGTGGGGGGGATAGCATCCCCCCAGCTTAGACAGATAGGATGTGACCATACATGATCAATGTTGATATTTCGAATATTTGGGGAGCGGTATCCCTGCCGGATCTGCTGTCCATGGAAAAAGAAGTGTTTGATGCCCATATGGCCCTGACGGACCGCACCGGGGAAGGTGCGGATCACCTGGGCTGGCTGGATCTGCCCACTGCCACCCCCACCCCGGAGTTGAACCGGATCCTGTCCGCCGCCAAGCGCATTCGCCAGACCTCGGATGTGTGTGTGGTGGTGGGCATCGGGGGCAGCTACCTGGGCCCCCGGGCGGCCATTGAGCTGCTCCAGGGCCCCAACCGGAACCTGGGCCGGGGCAAAGGGGATCCCCAGATCCTCTATGCCGGCAATTCCCTGTCCACCCGACACTGGAACGAGCTGACCCACCTGCTGGAGGGGAAGGACTTCTCCGTGGTGGTGATCTCCAAGTCCGGCACCACCACCGAGCCCGCCATCGCCTTCCGGGGCCTGCGCTGGATGCTGGAGCGCCGCTACGGCACAGATCAGGCCGCCCGGCGGATCTATGCCGTCACCGATCCCTGCAAGGGTGCCCTGCAGCAAATGGCCACGGAGGAGGGCTGGGAGACCTTCGTCATTCCCCCGGAGGTAGGCGGACGCTACTCCGTCCTCACCGCCGTGGGTCTGCTGCCCATGGCCGTGGCGGGGATCGACATTGGGGCCGTTATGGCCGGTGCCGCTCAGGCCAAGGCCGATTATGATATCCGTTCCTTTGAAAACCCCGTGTGGCTCTATGCCGCGGTACGGAATCTGCTGTACCGCCATGGCAAGAAAATCGAGCTTCTGTCCAGCTTCGAGCCTGGCTTCCAGTATTTCGGCAGCTGGTGGCAGCAGCTCTTCGGAGAGTCCGAGGGCAAGGACGGCCGGGGCATTTTCCCCGTCACCGCCCAGTTCACCGCCGATCTCCACTCCCTGGGCCAGATGATCCAGCAGGGGGAGAAGAACCTCTTTGAGACCATGCTGCGCTTCGATCCCCCGGAGCAGTTCTATACCATCGGCGCAGACTGGAAGGACCTGGATAATCTGAATTATATCGCCGGGAAGCCCCTGGACTTTGTGGAGCAGCAGGCCTTCCAGGCCACAGTGGATGCCCATGCCGACGGCTCCGTCAGTGTCATCACCATGGACTGCGGCGAGCTGGACGAGGCCAAGGTCGGTGAACTGTTCTATTTCCTGGAGCTTTCCTGTGCCCTGTCGGCTTATCTGCTGGGGGTAAACCCCTTCAATCAGCCCGGTGTGGAGCTGTATAAGCGGAATATGTTTGCGCTGCTGGGAAAGCCCGGCTATGAAAAAATTTGATTTCCCCTCGACAAATTCACAAAATAGCTATTGCAAAATCCAGAGAATGCTGGTAGAATAACCATACAGCCACCAATGGCAAAGCAAAGGAGGACAATCCGATGATTCATGTTATTATGGGCCTGAAGGGCTCCGGAAAAACCAAGAAACTGATCGACTCTATCCACGAAGCTGTGGCCAACGCCAACGGCGATGTTGTTTGCATTGAGTACGGCAAGAAGCTGACCTATGATGTCAACTACCGGGTCCGCCTGGTGGATTCCCAGGAGTACGGCATTGCCAGCCTGGATATGCTCAAGGGCTTCCTCAGCGGTCTGCACGCCGGCAACTTTGATATTACCCATGTCTATATCGACAACCTGTACAAGACCATCGGTACCGACCGTACCGCCGGTGAGGCTTTCATTACCTGGTGCGCCGATTTCGCCCAGACCAACAATATGGAGATCACCGTGACCATTTCCGACGATCCCGCCCTGGCCTCCGAGGAAATCAAGAAGTACCTGTAACTTTTATCCGTACATAAAAGAGCCTTTGCGCCAACGCGCAAAGGCTCTTTTGTCATATGCCCGCCAAGGCCCCCAGGGTCGGAAAGGCCGCACCGGCTAAAGCCTCCCCCTACCAGGGGGAGGTGGCACGGCGAACGCCGTGCCGGAGGGGGTCGAAGTTGGCGATTATTTCCGGCAGTTGGTTGGATGCGATGCACCCTGTAGGGGCCGATTCTTAATCGGCCCGTCGCGGCCTATGGCCGCGCCCTTTCGAATATCCGGCCTTCAATCCCCTCAGTCATGCTGTTCGCATGACAGCTCCCCTTACTAAGGGGAGCCTTTCTTACAATAGCTCCCCGAACTCCGGGGTACTCTTGTCATCCCAACTGGAAAAAGGCCACGGCGCTGGCCGCCGCCACATTCAGGGAATCCACACCATGAGCCATGGGGATCATCACCGTATGGTCGCACTGGGAAATGGTCTGGCTTTTCAGGCCCTCTCCCTCCGTGCCCAGCACCACCGCCAGCTTCTCCGCCTGGGTCAGCCGGGGATCCCGAATGGACAGGGAATCCGCCTTCAGGGCCATGGCCACCGTCTGAAAGCCCAGGTCTTTCAGCTGGCTCACATCCTCCAGCCATCCCCAGGGGATCTGGAACACCGTGCCCATGCTCACCCGGATGGCCCGGCGGTACAGTGGATCGCTGCATCCCCGGGTCAGGAGTACCCCATCCATATTCAGCGCTGCGGCGCTGCGGATAATCGCCCCCACATTGGTGGGATTCATCACTTCCTCCAGTACCGCCACCCGCCTTGCCCCCTGGCAGACCTCCTCCACGGACCGCAGAGGCGGGCGACGCATGGCGCAGAGCATCCCCCGGGTCAGCTGGAAGCCGGTGAGGCGGGTCAGCAGGTCAAAGGGTGCGGTGTACACCGGAACTTGAGGACACCGGTCCAGGATCTCCTTTCCCTGGCCCTCCAAATGCTCCTGCTGCACCAGGAAGGACAGGGGCTCACAGCCCCCATCCAGCGCCCGGGTGACAACCTTTGGACTTTCCGCAAGGAAGATCCCCTCCTCCGGGTGCTCCCGGTTCAGCAGCTGATTCTCCGTTTTCCGGGCATAGACATCCAGCGCCCTGTCCTCCAGGTCCCGGATGGGAATAATTCGGGCCATGCTCTCGCTCCTTCCACGATTTTTCCTTATTATAATGGAAAGGCCCGGCTTCTGTCAATCTTGGACTTGAAATGGGGCCGTGGCCGACATATAATAATGGTATTCTATCAATTTGAAAGGGAATTGCCATGAAAGTCGTGTTACAAAATCTGACAAAAGCCTTCCCCAGCCACAGCAAAACCAATAAGCAGGAGGTCCTGGCGGTCAACGATCTGACCCTGGAGATTCCCGACGGCCAGCTTGTGGGTCTGCTGGGGCCCTCGGGCTGCGGCAAAAGCACCACGCTGAATCTTCTGTCCGGTCTGCTGACCCCCACCGCCGGCCGGATCTTCTTCGGAGACCGGGATATCACTGATCTGGCCCCGGAGCATCGGGGCGTAGGCCTGGTTTTCCAGAACTATGCCCTGTACCCCCACCTCACCGTCCGGCAGAACATCCGCTTCCCCCTGGAAAACCTCCGGGGACCGGCACGGCTGACCAAGGCCGCCATGGAGGAAAAGGTGCTGGAGGCCGCCCGGCTGGTCCAGATCCAGGAACTGATGGATCGTAAACCCAAGGAACTTTCCGGCGGCCAACAGCAGCGGGTTGCCATCGCCCGGGCCCTGGTGAAGATGCCCAAGATCCTTCTGCTGGATGAGCCCCTGTCCAATCTGGATGCCCGTCTGCGGCTTCAGACCCGGGAGGAGATCCGCCGCATCCAGCGCCAGACCGGGATCACCACCGTCTTTGTCACCCACGACCAGGAGGAGGCCATGTCCATCTGCGACCGGATCGTGGTGATGAAGGATGGCATTGTCCAGCAGGTGGGTGCCCCCCAGCAGGTCTATGACGACCCCGCCAACCTCTTCGTAGCCCAGTTCCTGGGCACGCCCCCCATCCATGTCTTTGACGGGCAGATCCGGGGCGGGCAGCTCTGCCTGGGGGATGCCCCGGTGCTGGAGACCCCCGACCTCCCCGATGGCCCCATCACCGCCGCCATCCGGCCGGAGGCCTTTGTTCCCAATGTCCGGGGCAGCCTCACCTGCCGGCTGACCCGGGTAGAGGTCATGGGACGGGATGTGAGCGTGCTGTGCAGCCACAGTGCCTGCACCGGCGGCGCCATCCGGGCCATCATCGACAGTGACTGCCCCATCGACAGCACCGCCTCCACCATTTCCTTCTCCCTGAAATCCCACAAGGTTTTCCTCTTTGACCGAACCACCGGCCAGCGGATCCGCTGAGGAGGCACCCATGGAACAAAACAACCGAAAAGCCTGGCTCTATTTGCTGCCGGCCCTGGCATTTCTGGGGGCATTTCTGGTCTATCCCCTCATCGATGTGCTGATCTACTCCCTGGAGGAGGGCTATAATTCCGCCTCCCAGACCTATTTCGGCACGGGCCTGTATAACTATAGCTATGTCCTCCACGACCCCTACTTCCTCCAGGCACTGAAAAACACCTTCATCCTGGTGATCATCACCGTTCCCCTGTCCACCGCCCTGGCCCTGGGAATTTCCCTGGCTCTAAGCTCCGTGAAGAAGCTCCGGGATCTGTTTCAGACCGTGTATTTCCTGCCCTATGTGACCAACACCCTGGCAGTGGGTCTGGTTTTTATGATCCTGTTCAAAAAGACCCCCTACACCGATGGTCTGGTCAATCTGATTCTAAACACCCTGGGCATCGCCTCTGTGGACTTCATCGACGGCCCCTACTGGGCCAAAATGCTGACCCTGTGCGTCTATACCGTTTGGGTGGTCATGCCCTTCAAAATTCTCATCCTCACCAGTGCCCTGGCCTCGGTGAAGGAGGACTATTACCGGGCCGCCCGAGTGGATGGCACCCCCAAGTGGCGGATCTTCACCCGTATCACTCTGCCCATGATCTCCCCCTCCCTGTTCTACCTGGTGATCACCGGCTTCATCGGTGCCTTCAAGGCCTACTCCGATGCCGTCGCCATTTTCGGAACGGATCTGAACGCCGCAGGGATGAATACCATCGTGGGCTATATCTACGATATGCTCTATGGCAATTCCGGCGGCTACCCCTCCTATGCTTCCGCCGCCGCCATTGTGCTGCTGGCCATTGTCCTGACCATCACCTGCATCAACCTGCTGGTCAGTCAGCGAATGGTCCACTACGACTAAAGGAGGCTCCCATGGAACAACTTGCTTTGCCCCGCCGGGGGAAGGGCCGGATCTCCAAGATCCTGACCTATCTGCTGCTGACAGTGTGGGCCCTGGTGGTGCTGTTTCCCTTCTACTGGATGATCCTGACCTCCGTAAAGAGCTACAGTGCCTATAACTCCGAGTACATCCCCCAGTTCTTCACGCTGTCTCCCACCCTGCAAAATTACCTGGATGTGTTCACCACCGTGCCCCTGGCCCAGTATCTGCTGAACACCCTGATCTTCACTCTGGCCACCACGGCCATCATGCTGGTGGTGACGGTGCTGGCAGCCTACGCCTTCGCCCGGCTGAACTTCCCGGGGAAGGATCTGGTATTCACCGCCTTCCTGGCCCTGATGATGATCCCCAGCGAGCTGGTGGTCATCACCAATTTCGTCACCGTCACCAACCTGGATCTGCGCAACAGCTTCCTGGGCCTGATCCTGCCCTCGGTGACCTCGGTGTTCTACATCTACCTGCTGAAGGAGAATTTCGCCCAGGTTCCCAACGAACTGTACTATGCCGCCAAGGTGGACGGAACCTCGGATCTGAAATACCTGTTCAAGGTCATGATCCCCATTTGCCGCCCCACCATCATCACCGTCACCATCCTGAAAATCATTGAATGCTGGAACAGCTTCGTCTGGCCCCGGCTGATCACCGACGACCCCACCTTCTTCCTGGTATCCAACGGCATCCAGGAGATCCGGGAGAACGGCCTGGGCCGGGAGAACATCCCCGCCATGATGGCGGCGGTGGTGGTCATCTCCCTGCCCCTGATCCTCCTGTTCCTGGTGTTCCGGAAGAAAATCATGGCCGGCGTGGCCCAGGGAGGTAGCAAAGGATGAAACGCTTTCTTTCTCTGACCCTGATCCTACTGGTTCTGGGCTGCCTCCTGGGAGGCTGCCATGGTGCCCGGGAGGAGCTGGCCTTTGCGGTTCCGGAGGAATTCGACACCAGCCGGGACTACGAGATCACCTTCTGGGCTAAAAACGACACCAACAATACCCAGGTGGCCATTTACAAGCAGGCCATTGCGGATTTCCAGCGCCTCTACCCCAATATCACCGTGAATCTGCGGCTGTATACGGACTACGGCCGGATCTACAACGATGTGATCACCAACATCGCCACGGGCACCACCCCAAATGTGTGCATCACCTACCCCGACCACATCGCCACCTACCTCACCGGTGACAGCGTAGTTGCCCTGGATCAGCTCCTGGCCGATCCCCGCTATGGGTTGGGCGGCAGCGCCCTGCCCTATGACGGCCCCGACCAGGGGGAGATCCTTCCCAAATTCCTGGAGGAGTGCCGCATCGGCGGCTATACCTATGCCCTGCCCTATATGCGCTCTACGGAAGTATGTTATGTAAACAAAACCTTTGTGGAGGCCCTGGGCTTTACCCTGCCCCAGGAGTTGACCTGGGAGTTTGTGTGGGAGGTTTCCGATGCCGCCACAGCCAAGAACCCCGACGGCACCTACCGGCTCAACGGCCAGCAGGTTCTCATTCCCTTCCTGTACAAATCCACGGATAACATGATGATCCAGTACCTGAACCAGGCCGGTTCCGGTTATTCCACCGCCGGCGGCCAGGTGGAGCTTTTCAACGACACCACCGGTGCCTTCCTCCAGGACATTGCCCGGCACACCAAGACCGGAGCCTTCTCCACCTTCAAGATCTCCGGCTATCCCGCCAATTTCCTCAACGCCGGCCAGTGCATCTTCGCCGTGGACTCCACTGCCGGTGCCACCTGGATGGGCCCCGATGCGCCCCTGGTGGATATCCCCCAGGATAAGCTCATGGATTTCGAAATTGCCGTGATGAAAATTCCCCAGGTCGATCCCGAATCCCCCAAAATGATCTCCCAGGGGCCGTCCCTGTGCGTATTCCAGAAGGCGGATGACCAGGAAGTGCTGGCCTCCTGGCTCTTTGCCCAGTATCTGCTCACCAACGATGTCCAGATCTCCTACGCCCAGACCGAGGGCTATGTCCCCGTCACCGCCAAGGCCCAGCAGTCCCAGACCTACCAGGACTATCTGGCCGCCGCAGGCACGGACACGGATCTGCACTATCAGGTGAAGATGGATGCCACCCGCCTTCTCCTGGACAATATCGACAACACCTTCGTCACCCCCGTGTTCAACGGCTCCGCCTCCCTCCGGGACAGTGCGGGATATCTGATCGAGAATGTGACCAAATCCGTCCGGCGGAACGCCCAGGTGGATGATGCCTACCTGACCCAGCTTTACCAGGATACCACCAGCCTCTACCGCTTGGATCAGATCACCGGCTCCGGCGGCAAGCAGGATCTGGGCCCCCTCCCCGGGGAGTCCGTGGCGCTGCTGAGCTGCCTGGCCCTGGCCTGGGTGGGCATCGCCCTGTACTGGTTTTCCCGGAAGAGGGCTTGATTTCTCGGGCAATTGTAGTATAATGATGCTGTTCACCTGAACAACACCAATACATCCTAATCTAAAGGAGAATGAACCATGAAGAAGTTCATCGCTTTGCTGCTGGCGCTGACCATGGCCCTGGCCCTGGTTGCCTGCGGCAGCACCAACCCCAGCACCACCACCGCTCCCGAGACCACTGCTGCTCCCGAGACCACCGCTGCCCCTGAGACCACCGGTGCTCCCGAGACCACCGGCGCTCCCGAGGTCAAAGTCATGACCCACGAGGAGTACATGGCAGCCGCCATCGACGATGCCATCTGCGTGGAAACCTATGTCCAGAACCACCAGGCCTGGTGGGAGAACAAGGTCACCGTCTACTGCCAGAGCCCCGACGGTGCCTACTTCGCCTACGAGCTGTCCTGCTCCCAGGAGGACGCTGACAAGCTGATCCCCGGCACCAAGATCCGCATCACCGGCTATAAGGGTGAATGGGCCGGCGAGGTGGAGATCATGGACGGCTCCTTCGAGTTCCTGGAAGGCGCTGACACTTTCATCGCTGAGGCCACCGATGTCACCGCTCTGTTGGACACCGAAGAGCTCATCGCCCATCAGAACGAGTTTGTCAAGTTCCAGGGCCTGACCATTGAGAACATCTCCTACAAGAACGACACCCCCGGCGATGATATCTATGTCACCGTCAACGATGGCACCAACTCCTACGACTTCTGCGTGGAGGCTTACCTCACCGATGCCAACACCGAGGTCTACCAGACCGTCGGCCAGCTCAAGGCCGGTGACAAGGTCACCATCGAGGGCTTCCTGTACTGGTATGAGGGTGTGAACACCCACATCACTTCCGTCGCCCTGGAAACCGCCGAATAAGCACGATCCCCTGGAAGATCACCTTCCAGGGGATTTTTCTGCCCTTATTCCAATGTCAGTCGGCTGCGGGCCAGGGCGGCGTGGAGGGAAAGGGCCAGCACAGGGGTGAAGGCCATGGCCACACCGGCGTTAAACACCGTGGCCGGGAGCTTCTCCGCCACAGCGATCCAGGCAACCTGGGCGGATAAGCCCTGGATCCACAGGGCCTTGAGATAGCTCTTGCCCAGGTACAGCAGCCCATAGGACACTGCGCCTGCGGTGGTTGCGGCCAGAACCCGGCCATAGCACCACCGCCCTTCCCCCCGGGAGAAGGCCAGACCCACCACCAGCCCATAGGCCCCCTTCATCAGAAAGGTCAGCCAGCATTCCGCCAGGAACCGGGGATCCAGCATATCATAAATCATGGAGCCCAGTCCCGCCGCCAGGCCCCCATACCAGGGGCCCAGGAGCACCCCCGACAGGGCACAGAAAATATTTCCCAGGTGGAAATAGCTGTTGCCGCCGATGCTCACCGGCAGGGTCACCCGCAAGCCGGAGGCGATCTCCACCAGCGCCGCCAGCAGACCCACCATTACAATTTGTTTCGTTGTCATCCGTTTTTTCATACCAAAGACCTCCCATTGGGTATGGCCATTATACCACATTCTGGTATTAAATCCAGAACCAAATTATTGTTGTATTTTATAGCCAGTTTCAAGGGATGACTGAATAGATGAATCTTTTACCAAATTCAACGATTTTTTGCAAAAGGGGTATACACCCGGAAAAAAAAATGCTAGAATAGAAGTAGCTATTTGAAAGGGGATACCATTCATGAGAGTTATTTGCGCCAAAGACTATGCTGATGTCAGCCGCAAGGCCGCCAACATCATCGCCGCCCAGATTTACCTGAAGCCCGACTGTGTGCTGGGCCTGGCCACGGGCAGCAGCCCTGTGGGCACCTACCAGGAGCTCATCGCCAAGTACCAGGCCGGGGATCTGGATTTCTCCCAGGTCAAGACCGTGAATCTGGACGAGTATGTGGGCCTGACCAAGGACCACGACCAGAGCTACGCCTATTTCATGCGCCACAATCTGTTCGACCATGTGAACATCGACCAGGACAACTGCAATATCCCCGACGGCACGAATCCCGACGCCGCTGGGGAGTGCGCCCGGTACGATGCCGTGATCGACGGCTTCGGCGGTGCGGATCTGCAGCTGCTGGGCCTGGGCCCCAATGGCCACATCGGCTT
>CAYRYT010000031.1:0-16247 GCA_964428625.1 uncultured Oscillospiraceae bacterium
GAACTACAACTGCTCCTACGCCGAGCATATCATCCCCGCCGCGGACATCTCCGAGCAGATTTCTCCCGCCGGCACCGAGGCCTCCGGCACCGGCAACATGAAGCTGATGCTCAATGGCGCGGTGACCCTGGGTACCCTGGACGGCGCCAATGTGGAGATCGCCAAGGAAGCCGGTATCGAGAATGAGTATATCTTCGGCCTGACGGTGGATGAGATCAACGCCGGCCGGGACAGCTACTATTCCCGCGGCATCTACGACACCAATGCCGACCTGCGCCGGGCAATCAACACCCTGGTGGACGGCACCGTGCCCACCGACGACCAGCAGCGTGAGCTGTTCCATGCCCTGCTGGACGGCACCGGCTGGCACAAGGCCGACCACTACTACCTGCTGTGGGAGTACCAGTCCTACCTGGATGCCAAGCTGCGGGTGAACCGGGACTATGCCGACCGGATGGCCTTCGGCCGGAAGTGCCTGATCAATGTGGCCTCCGCTGCCAAGTTCTCCTCCGACCGTACCATCCGTCAGTACGCTGAGGAAATCTGGCACATCAAGCCCACCCAGTATTAATTTGCCTACGGGCTGAATAACGAATAAGTCCACCGGCACTTCGCCGGTGGACTTGTCAGTTGTTAACGGCAGGAACCGGATTTGGCTCCTGCCGTTTTTTTGCCGTCGCCGGAAGGCTGGCATTAAAGCAGCAACCAGGCAAAGGCCAGAGCGCCGATGACACCCAGCACCGGCAAAAGACAGCCGCAGCAGCCTCTGCCCCGGGGCGGACGAGGCCCCATGCCGCCGCCCATGGGGGGACGATGGCCCATGGGAGGTCTGGGAGGCATGCCGCCCATGGGAGGCCGGTGACCGCCTCCGAAACCGGGACCGCCATGAGGACCGCCGGGGTGACCGCCAGGTCTTGGCATATGGATTCCCTCCTCGTGATGATGAATTCTCAGGCTTGTCACCTGATAGTACGATTATAGCGAAAAACCTGGGGAAAATCCATGTGAAAATGGGAAAAATACCCGGGTCTATTTTTCTCCCGACGGAAAGAACGGGCTTTGGTCACCGGAAAAGAAAATTTTGAAAATATTCCGAAACTTCGCCTTTACCTGGGGGCCAAGCCGTGATAGAATAGAGCCAATAACGGATTAAAGGGGATTCACCATGAGACTTCCACCCATAAAAAACCATAAATGGAATTACCTGGCCCTGGCCTTCCTGATTCCCTCCCTGGGGATGATCGGGGTCATGGCCATCAGCCAGTATGCGCCCTTCGGCCAGTATTCCATTCTCTATTCGGATATGTATCACCAGTATTTTCCCTTCTTCAAGGCCTTCCGCAAGGCCCTGCTGGCAGGGGATGGGCTGCTGTGGTCCTGGAATGTGGGCCTGGGTATGGACTACCTGGGGGTCATTTCCTACTACCTGGCATCGCCTTTGTACCTGCTCAGTGTATTTGTGCCGGAGAGCTGGCTGCTGGGATACTTTTCCCTCCTCATGCCTGTTAAACTGGGCCTGGCAGCCCTGTTTTTTGCCATTTTCCTGAAGGAACTGTTCCACCGGGATGATCTTTCCCTGTCCTTCTTCGGCGGCCTGTACGGGCTGTGTGCCTGGGCGCTGGGATTCCAGTGGAATATCATGTGGCTGGATACCTTTGCTCTGTTGCCGCTGGTGGTGCTGGGGACGGTGCGGCTGCTGCGGGACAAGAAGGTGTGGCTGTACACCCTGACATTGTTCCTGTCCATCTTCGCCAACTATTATATTGGCTTCTTCACCTGCATTTTCGTGCTGCTGGTCTTTATCTGCTACCAGATCTGCCGCTTCCGGGATCTGCGCCGCCTGATGATGGACCTTCTGCGTATTGCCTGCTTCTCTGCCTTGGCCATCGGCATGACCGCCGTGCTGGAGCTGCCCGCCCTGGCGGCGCTGCAAACCACCCAATCCAGCGTCAACGCTTTCCCCCAGGGCTTCCAGCTGAACATTGCCGATGAGAATACCTGGCTGGGCCTGCTGGATGCCATGCGCCAGGTGGCGGGGAATATGGGCACCGCAGTGGAGCTGAACTTCAAAGAGGGCCTGCCCAACCTCTACTGCGGCGTGATCACCATAATCCTGGCCTTCCTGTTTCTCATGTCCCGGAAGGTGAAGCTCCGGGATAAGATCTGCTCTGTGGCACTGCTGCTGTTCTTCAACATCAGCTTCATTCTCCGCCAGCTGGACTATATCTGGCACGGCTTCCATTTCACCAATATGATCCCCTACCGCTTCAGCTTCCTGTACAGCTTTGTTATGCTCTATATGGCCTACCGGGCCTGGCTGAACCGGAAGGAGTTCTCCCGGGCAGAGATCGTCCTGGCGGGGATGTTCACCGCCACGGTGCTGTCCATGTCCAACCATGTCGTCCACTGGACGGGCAGCCCCGAGAATTGGGCCTATGTGGCGGCCAATGCCGCGCTGCTCTTGCTGTATATCACCGTCCTGTGTTACGAGAAGAAGCGTTTTCCCCTGCCCCAGACGGCGGAGCGGGAGGAGAAAACCCAGTACCTCCGGGAGGGGATCCGCTACCGGAACTTCTGTGCCCTGGTGTTGGCGGGGGTCATGGTGGTGGAGATCATCATTTCCCTGGTGAATTTTGGCATAACCTTCACCGGTACCTATATCACCAATTACCCCAAGGGAACGGAGGACACCGCCTCCATGATCCGCTATATGAAGGAGCGGGAGAACAGCCTGTTCTACCGGGCGGAGGTCACCCACACCCAGACCCTGAATGATGGTGCCCTAAACGACTATCACGGCATTTCCACCTTTACCAGCTCGGCCAATGTCAGCACCACCATCTTCATGCAGGCCCTGGGCTACGGTGCCAAGAATACCTATAACCGCTATTGCTTCGAGGAAAGCTCCCCTGTGGCGAATCTGTTCCTGAACCTGAAATATATGCTGGAGCGGGACGGAAATGTGGAGGAGAACCCCTATTTCGACGATTTGATCCACCGGGGGGATGTGCATCTGCTGGAAAACAACGCCTATCTGCCCCTGGGATTCCTGGCGGAAGCGGAGCTGAGGGAGGTGACCTTTGCCGCCTCCAATTCCTACCGGTTCAATTTCCAGAATGTCCTGTTGCAGAAGGCGGCGGGGATCACCCAGACGGTGTGGAATCCTCTGATGGGCAATGCCCTGACCATCACTGCCACCCAGGCGGAGCTGAGCAACACGACCACCACCGGCTCCTGCTCCTATGAGACCGAGTCCGTGGGCAGCGTCCTGTATACCTACACCTCCAACCGCAGCGGCTTCCTGTGTCTGGATCTGAACCTGTCCAAGAAGAATAACTATACCGTGACGAAAAACGGTGTGGAGCTGTTCAGCGAGGGCTACAGCCTGCCCCAGATGATCGCCGTCTCCCAGATGGAGCCGGGAGACATCGTGGAAGTGCGCTTCGCCTGCAAGGAAGGGGAGAGCGGCACCATCAAGGTGGATGCCTATGTGCTGGATGAGCCGGTGTTCCGCCAGGCCTATGACATTCTCAGCGCTTCAACCCTGGATCTGACGGCCTTCTCCAATACGCTGGTGGAGGGTACCATCGCCTGCAACCGGGATGGCCTGCTCTACACCTCCATCCCCCAGAACGGGAACTGGAGCGTCCTGGTGGACGGCCAGCCTGGAGAGATCACCCTGGTGGGCGGCGTGATGTGCGGCGTTATGTTAATGGAAGGGACCCACACCGTTACCTTCACCTACCGCAACCCCGCCTTCGAGCTGGGATGGAAGATCAGCCTGAGCTGCGCCCTGGTGTTCCTGATTGTTGCCCTCACCGTTTACCGTACCCCCCGGAAGAAGGGGAAATACGCACGCTGAAGAAGTGCTTTTCGTATTATTTTGGACAAATCCCCCCGGTTCCCCATTTGGGAACCGGGGGGATTGCAGGCTGTCGAAAAACCCCTACGGGCTTTTCCGACAATCCTTTTTCAGTCTGCCGCGCGCAGAATTCATCCGCCCTTGGCGGATAAATTCCACACTTGCAGCCTGAGAAGTATTTTCTGTCAGGTACACGCCCCGACAGAAAATGATTTTGATTTTATTTGCAGCCCAAGGCTGCAAACTCTGCGAGGCTTTTTTGACACGCTGAAATTCCCTTTTTCCGGGTCTGCCCCATAGTCGGGAGCAGGAGGGTGGGGCGTGCCGGAAGCCTTGCGGGAATGCCAGTGATTTCCCGCTGGCTTTACCCCATAAGCTCCGGATGTGCGGACAGCCTGTCAGCATCGGTGATTTGCCGGATCACTCGGCAGGGATTCCCGACTGCCAGACTATGGGGCGGAAGATCCTTAGTCACTACGCTTCCTGCTCCGATCACACATCCCTCTCCGATGGTGACGCCGCCGCAAATGGTTACACTTGCCGCGATCCAGCAATTATCTTCAATTGTAATGGGCGCTGTGTACTCCAGGTTGGTGACAACCCCTGTCTTTGGGTTAAAAAAGGAATTTCGGTCCTGATAGCACAGGGGATGAATGGCCGTCGCCATTACCACATTCGGCCCGATGAATACGGACTTGCCAATCGTAACCCTTCCCTCATCCAGCACGGTGAAATTGAAATTTGCATAACTGTTATCGCCCATGGAAATATTGGTTCCAAAATCAAAATGAATGGGCCCCTGCAAATAAACATTTTCCCCCCGGTTTGGCAGGAGCATATCCAGGATTTCTTTGCGCTTTTCTTCTTCTGTTTCGAATGTGTCGTTGTACTGTTTGCACAGACGATGCGCCCTTGTCCGTTCCTCCGGCATTCCTTCCGTGAACGGGTCATAGATGATGTATCCCGCTAACATTTTTTCGTGTTCTGTCATTTGCGCTTCTCCCTTCGGTTTCATGATAAGTTGGGGCCTGCCCTGGGAAGCAGTGCTGTGTTTACCAGGTGATGGTTCTATTGTAGCATCTGCGTTTGAAAAAAGCCAGGGGGTTTTCTGCTCCGGTGTCAATGGGGGGTCAGGGTCTGGCGATTCCCTGGGGAGAAAACCAGGTTTCGGCACGGATTCCCTTTTTTGGATACGGAGCTATCCCTTGCCGTGATTGCGTTCCCGGGGCTCATGGGGTATACTGGGGTCAGAAAGCATCGGCCGATGTTATTTCCTTAAGAAAAAAGGAGGAATCCAACCTGTGACAATTGCATTGGGAAGTAAGATCAAACAGCTCCGCCTGCGAAAGGGCGTTACCCAGGATACCTTGGCAAAGACCCTGAATGTTTCCTTCCAGACGGTCAGCAAATGGGAGAATAATGTCTCCATGCCCGATATTCAGCTTCTGCCGGAAATTGCGGTTTACTTTGGCTGCACCCTGGATGAGCTGTTCAATCTGTCCGAGGAGGCACAGTTTGCCCGGATCGAAAATATGCTGGATATGCAGGAAGTGCTGGGCGACGAAGAATTCGCCCAGGCAGAAGCATTCCTGACCGATAAGGCAAGCAGCGATTCGTGGAAAGCGGAAGCCTTCCGGCTGCTGGCGGAATTGTATAACCACAAGGCGGATGCGCTGAGAAAGACCGCGGAAATGTATGCGAAGGAAGCCTTGGCCTTGGCGCCTGAGGTGAAACAAAATCACAATAACCTCCAGCGTGCCCAGGAGGGACCCCCTCCCGACTGGGATTTTGCCAATCACAGCAAACGGATCGCCTACTACCAGGAGTTCGTGAAAAAGAACCCAACTTACGCAAGGGGCTATCTGTGGCTGCTGGATGCGTTGATTGCGGACTACCGTCTGGAGGAAGCCGAAGCCGCTTGCGATGGGATGCGTGCGCTGGATAACAGTTGCCGGGTTCCGTTTTACCGGGGCAGAATTGCCTGGGCTCGGGGGGAGCACGAGAAAGCGGAGGCGATCTGGGAGAAAATGCTTTCGGATTACGGTGACGACTGGCTCGCCTACGCCAATATGGCCGATGCCATGGCCTATGCCTGCCGATATGACGAGGCAATTGCCTACTATCAAAAGGCCTTTGCGCTGCAGCCGTCCCCAAAATACTGTGATGCCCAAATCACAGCCGCCCACATTTATGAAATTCAGGGAAACTATGAGGGCGCAATTGCCAGCTGCTATGAACAGCTGGCAGTCCTGAAATCCCAATGGAAGATCACGGAAGGCCGGGATGTTGCGGCCATTCACCAGGAAATCCAGCGTCTTCGCAATCTTTCCCTGGAAAAAACCTGACATTTGCCTCCCGGGAGCGGTAAGAAGCCGGATCCCGGCAACACAGCCGCAGCCGTGGATTCGGTTGCGGCTGTGTTTGTATCTTGGCCTAAGGGCATACCTTAGGGAAAGCCGAACTGGTGGACAAGTTTGAGAGCAACCTTTGGTGCGGATTGGTGGACTTTGTTACCGTCTACAGCAAGGATGATGTGCGGTTCACATTCAAGAACGGACAGGAAATAAAGGCTTAAGGGCAAAAAGATACTCCTCACTACCATTATGGCGGAGAGGAGTTTTTTGCATATAAAAATAGCCGGGTATCCCCGGAATGAAACTTACCCTGCAAAAGCCAACATACCCTGCAAGGGTGTACCTTTTAATTTTTTATATCTTTGTATCAAACTCGGTATGATTATTTCATTGACCAAAACATGGCTGACGGCTCCAATGAGTTTGCCATCCTGGACGAGTGGCGAGCCAGACACGAGTGATTGTCTTTAGGGACAACCGTTTTCAAGCACGAGAAATTATAGATACCCTCTTCTTTTTGCTTCTTCAATTAGCTTTGGTTGAATTAACGGATATGTCCAATTCTCTACTAAATTATCTGTGATCAAAATTTTCTCTATCTCACTATGTATTTCTCCAAAAGAAAATACTTCTGCAAAGAAAAGCATTCCAAATGTCTCATCGTCAACACTTTGATTTACTCTTGTTTTCCCTTTGACTGAATATACACAATTACACAATTTGGTTTGATGTTGAAATCTGTTGCACCAGTTTCCTCCATCAATTCTCGTTTAGCAGCAGTTAAAATATCTTCACCGTTTTCTCTATGCCCTCCCGGTACTTCATAAGTATCTCTTTCTTTATGTTTACAAAATATCCATTTACCATTTGTTTTAGAGATAATAACCGCAAATTTCAAAAGTTCATCATCTACATTATCATAAAACTTTACTGTTACCATTCTAACTTCCCTCCAAAGTCAGTATTTGACAAACTTATTATAACATATACTATAGAAAACGCCAGAGGCTTTTACCTCTGGCGTTTTCCCTACTTTCCCGCTGCATCCAGCATGTTTTCTATAAATATTCCATACCCTCGTGTCGGATCATTCACCAGCACATGGGTGACAGCGCCAATGAGCTTCCCATCCTGGATGATGGGGCTACCGCTAAGGCCCTGGACAATGCCGCCGGTGGCTTCCAGCAGGGCCGGATCCGTCACCCGGATCAGCAGATTGCGGCTGTCCGAAGGGGTTTTGGCGTAGATTTTCAGAATCTCCACGGCATAGGAGCGGGGCTTGCCGTCATCCACGGTGGAGAGAATGGTGGCAGGGCCCGTCCGGACAGAGGCGGCATCCCCCACCGGCAGCGCCTCCCCGGGGAAGGAACCGTCCCAGGTGCCGAATACCCCCTGGGGCGTGTTTTTGACAAGGGTGCCAATGGGTTCCGGGGAGGTGATAGTCCCCAGAAGCTGCCCCGGCTGACCGGCTTTGCCCTTGCGCACCGATAATACCCGGGCGGGGTAGATGTGCCCCTGGGTCAGTTCCAGCAAGCCACCCTTGGGGCTGCTGACTCCGTGGCCCAGGGCAGCAAATTCCCCGGTATCCGGGTCATAATAGGTGATGGTTCCCACCCCGGTGACACCTTGGCGGAGAAAGACACCCAGCCGGGGGCCGTCTTGGGTGATCTGGGGGGTGAGGCGGAGTTGATGGGTCTTACCCTGGCGCAGCACCGTGACCAGCACCGTCCCGTCGGAGCGGTTCAGGGCCCGGGTCACATCCCCGGGCGCGGTGATGGCCGTATCGTTGATCTTTGTCAGAATATCTCCGGCTTTCAGCCCGGCTTTCCGGGCGGCCTGGCCCAGCTTTTGGTCAAAATCCGCCACGCTGACCCAGGATTCGCCCAATTCCAGGGCGACCGCCTGGCCACCGGGCACCAGTATCTCCACAGCCCGGGCCTGCAGGGGCACCAGCCAGAGAATCACGGCGGCGACGGCGCAGCGCCATTGTAATTGTTTCATTTCCAGCCCTCCATTTCTGTCTGCCCCTTTAATATGCCGCCCAGACAGGGATGTAACCGATGAAATAGTTTACAGTTTCACAAAGGCGAAAATGTTTGGCTTATGAAAATCGTTTGGCCAGGGCCTCGCCGCCGGAGCGGATCTGCCCGGGGGTCAGAACCTGGCCAAGGAGCTGATATTCCGTGGTACCGGCATGGGGAACGGCCCAGGCCCCGGCATCGCTCCCCGGGGCAATCACCCCGCCCTGGGCGGCAAATTCCGCAACGGCCTGAAGGCTGGAATCCAGGATCCGGGCTACGGTGTAGTCCGGGTGGCGGCCGGTTCCCCGGAGATTGCCAATGGCGGACAGGGTGGGTACCCAGATGACCTGGTTTTCTCCCAGGGCATTCAGGGAGGCGGGGCTGGCGTAGGCACCGTGTTCGATGGAATCCACCCCGGCCCGGGCCGCGGCGACGATCGTCTCGCCGCCGTTGCAGTGGGCCATGACGGGAAAGCCCGCATCATGGGCAATGGCCACCATATCCCGGATCAGCGCCGGCTCCAGCCCTGGCTGGGTCAGGATCCCGAACCGGTCGAAATCCATGAGACCGGAGATTATGATTTTGATGAAATCCGCGCCCTGGGCCCGCCGGGTCTGAACCAATGCCCGGTATTGGGCCAGATCCTGGAAGGTTTCCCCGATAAAACTGCCGTAATGTCCCGCAAGACACAGGGGAGCCAGGGGCGTGCGGTAGGTCAGGCCGTAGGTCGGAGCCAGCTCCCGGGCCAGCAGTCCCACGCCCCACTTGTCCCCGCCATCCCGCAGGTAGGTAAAGCCCCTGTCCCGGTATTGGGCCAGGGTCCGGCCCAGGATTTCCGGGTCGGGCCGGGGCTTGTGACGGGCAATGGCCTGCTTCCAGTCCCGGCCATCCAGGACCATGTGCAAATGGCACTCATACATCCGTCTGTGGCCACCTCCTTTTTGACCAGTATACCAAATCCCCAACGGCTTTGTAAACATTTTTTTAAAACCCTTGCATCTGGGAAAACCCCGTGGTAAAATAATGCGTAGCTCGCTACATATCTACAGGAGGTGATTGATTGACACCAAAGTACGGACGCTATGTTCGGATGCTCCACAGCTGCACGGATCAGGCCATGACCAATGCCCTGGCTTCCATGGAACTGACCGCTGCCCAGGGCCATGTTATGGGCTATCTTGCCCACCAGGAAACGGCACCCTGCCCCAAGGATGTAGAGGAGGTCTTCCGGCTGAGCCATCCCACGGTTTCCGGGCTTCTGGCCCGCCTGGAGAAAAAGGGCTTCATCCAGATGCGCCCGGATGAACTGGATCACCGGTGCAAACGGATCTATCTGCTGCCCAAGGGGCAGGAGGTGGAGCATACCATGCACCGCACCATCACCGCCGCGGAGGAGCAGATGGTCAAAGACTTTACCCAGGAGGAAAAGCAGCAGTTTGCTGCCCTCCTGCAGCGTGCCATTGTGAATATGGGCGCCCATCCCTGCCATCGTAAAAAATGTAAGGAGGAAACAAACGAATGATCAAACGACTTGCCCGGTGTGTCCGGGAGTACAAATGGCCCGCCATTTTAAGCCCCCTGTGCATGGTCGGTGAAGTGGCCATGGAAGTGATGATCCCGCTGGTCATGAAGGATCTGTATGACTACGGCATCCAGATGCAGGATATGAACATGGTCGTGGTCAAGTCCATCCAGTTGGTGCTGCTGGCCCTGACCTCCCTGGCCTTCGGCGTGGGATCGGCCACCTTTGCCGCAAAGGCAGCCACGGGTTTTGCCAAAAATCTGCGCCATGATATGTTCTATCATGTCCAGCAGTACAGCTTCCGCAACATTGATAAATTTTCCAGCGCCTCTATCGTGACCCGGCTGACCAGCGATGTGGCCAATTTGCAGATGGCTTTCCAGATGATGATCCGCATGGCCATCCGCTGCCCCATGATGCTGATCCTGGCCCTGTTCTCCGCGCTGCGGATCTCCACCAAGCTCAGCACCATCTATTTGCAGGTCATGCCTGTGCTCATTGTGGCCCTGGTCTGCCTGGTGCCCACAGTGTTTAAGATCTTCGACAGAGGTTTTAAGATCACCGACCGGCTGAACAATGTGGTTCAGGAAAATGTCCACGGCATCCGGGTGGTGAAGTCCTTCGTCCGGGAGAATAAGGAAGTGGAGAAATTCACGGAGATTTCCGGGGAGCACGCCAGGAACTTCTCCAAGGCGGAGAAGATCCTCTCCCTGAACAGCCCCATCATGATGATGTGCGTCTATGCCTGTATGCTCTCCATCTCCTGGGTGGGCGCCCAGATGGTGGTGGCCTCCGGCAATAACCCCTTCCAGGGCCTGACCACCGGCGAGCTGTCCTCCATGTTTACCTACACCACCCAGATTCTCAGTGCGCTGATGAATCTGAGTATGGTCTTTGTTATGCTCACCATGAGCCGCACCCCCATGCGCCGGTGCTACGAGATCCTCACCGAGGAGCCGGATCTGGCCAGCGGCGAGGACGCGGTGACGGAGGTTGCCGACGGCTCCATCGATTTTGAAAATGTTTCCTTCCGCTACTCCCAGCAGGCCCAGCACCGGGCATTGAAGAATGTGAATCTGCACATTCCCGCCGGTGCTACTGTGGGCATTCTGGGCGGTACCGGTTCCTCCAAGTCCACCCTGGTTCAGCTGATCCCCCGGCTCTACGATGCCACGGAGGGCGTGGTGAAGGTGGGCGGCCGGGATGTCCGGGACTATGACCTGGAGGTCCTGCGGGACAATGTAGCCATGGTGCTTCAGAAGAATGTCCTGTTCTCCGGTACCATCAAGGAAAACCTCCGCTGGGGCAATCCCAACGCCACGGATGAGGAGCTGATCCACGCCTGCCGTCTGGCCTGCGCCGACGAATTCATCCAGACCTTCCCCCAGGGCTATGATACCTACATCGAGCAGGGGGGCACCAATGTCTCCGGCGGCCAGAAGCAGCGCCTGTGCATTGCCCGGGCCTTGCTGAAGAAGCCTAAGATCCTCATCCTGGACGACTCCACCTCCGCGGTGGATACCCGCACCGACGCGGCCATCCGCCAGGCCTTCGCCCAGGAGATTCCCGGCACCACCAAGCTGATCATTGCCCAGCGTATCAGTTCCGTCCAGGAGGCGGATATGATCCTTGTGCTGGATAACGGTCAGGTCAGCGCCGTGGGCAACCACGAGGAACTGATGCGTTCCTCCACCATTTATCAGGAAGTTTACGAATCTCAGCAGAAAGGGGGACTCAAGTAATGCCTCCTGTCAGAATGCGCGGCGACGGCCGCAAGGCAAAGAACCCCATGAAAACCCTGGCCCGGCTTCTGGGCTATCTGAAAAAATACACCCTGACCCTGGTGGTGGTGCTGCTGTGCATCATCCTGGCGGCCTTCGCCCAGACCCAGGGCTCCACGGCACTGGGCCAGCTGGTGGATGATTTTATCCTGCCCATGGTTCGGGACAGCTCCACGGACTTTGCCCCTGTGTGGGATTTCCTGGTGAAGCTCGCCTGTATCTTTGTTGTGGGTATCGTGGCCAGCTTCCTCCAGAGCTATCTGATGGTGGGTGTCACCCAGGGGATTCAAAAGAATATCCGGGATGAGATGTTCACCAGAATGCAGTCCCTGCCCATCCGCTATTTCGATACCAACACCGCCGGCAACATCATGTCCCGCTATACCAGCGACATCGATACCCTCCGGCAGATGATCTCTCAGTCCATTCCCCAGGCCGTCTCCTCCGTGGTGACCCTGATCGTGGTGTTCATCGCCATGCTCCGGGAGTCCTGGATCCTGACCATCGTGACCATGTTCACCATGCTGGGGGTGGTGTTTGTCACCAAGTTCCTGGCAGGAAAGTCCAGCGGCTACTTTGTGGGCCAGCAGAAGTCCCTGGGTGCCGTCAACGGCTATATCGAGGAAATGATCTCCGGCCAGAAGGTTGTCAAGGTCTTTAACCACGAGCAGGCATGCAAGGAGGAATTCGACAAGCTCAACCAGGAGCTGTGCGACAATGCCTACGCCGCCGGTAAGTTCTCCAATATGATGGGCCCCATCAACAACAACCTGGGCTATGTCCAGTATGCCATTCTGGCCATTGTGGGCGGCACGCTGGTGGTTCAGTCCCAGGAGAGACTGCTGACCCTGGGCGCGCTGATGGCCTTCATGACCCTGTCCCGGAACTTCAATATGCCCATCAACCAGATCTCTCAGCAGATGAACGCCGTCATTATGGCGCTGGCCGGTGCGGAGCGCATCTTTGAGCTGATGGATCAGGAGCCGGAGCCGGACGATGGCTATGTTACTCTGGTCAATGCCAAGATCGACGAGCAGGGCAATGTGACCGAGACCCAGGAGCGTACCGGCCACTGGGCCTGGCGCCATCCCCATCAGGCGGAGGGCACCGTGACCTATACGGAGCTCAAGGGTGATATCACCATGGACCATGTGGACTTCGGCTATGTGCCGGAGAAAACGGTGCTCCACGATGTGACCCTCTATGCTACCCCCGGCCAGAAGATCGCCTTCGTGGGTGCCACCGGTGCCGGTAAGACCACCATCACCAATCTGATCAACCGGTTCTATGACATCGATGACGGCAAGGTTCGCTATGACGGCATCAACATCAACAAGATCCGTAAGAGCGACCTGCGCCGCTCTCTGGGCGTGGTGCTCCAGGAGACGAACCTGTTCACCGGTTCCGTCATGGAGAATATCCGTTATGGCCGTCTGGATGCCACGGATGAGGAATGCATCCGCGCGGCGAAGCTGGCCAACGCCCATGATTTCATCACCCGGTTGCCCCAGGGCTACGATACGGAGCTGACGGGCAACGGCGCCAGCCTTTCTCAGGGCCAGCGGCAGCTCATTGCCATTGCCCGGGCTGCGGTGGCGGATCCCCCGGTGATGATCCTGGATGAGGCAACCTCCTCCATCGATACCCGCACCGAGGCTCTGGTGCAGAAGGGCATGGATGCGCTGATGCATGGCCGTACCACCTTCGTCATTGCCCACCGCCTTTCCACGGTGCAGAATTCCGACTGCATCATGGTTCTGGACCATGGCCATATCATCGAGCGGGGTACCCACGAGGACCTCATCGCCCAGAAGGGCAGCTACTATCAGCTGTATACCGGCGCTTTCGAGCTGGAATGACAAAAAAGAATCGGCAGACCGAAACGGTCTGCCGATTCTTACGATTGGTTCCACCAGGCCCAGGTAGGGGCCGATTCTTAATCGGCCCGCAAGGCAACGACCCCTGAGCGTCCCCGCCGAACCGGAAAGCCTGGTAACGGAGGCTCCCCTTGGCAAGGGGAGCTGTCGGCCGGACAGGCCGACTGAGGGGATTGAGGGTTCGATTCCGTAAAATGTCGGTCGATTCCACCAGACCCAGGTAGGGTCCGATTCGTAATCGGCCCGAAAGCTACCGCCCCCTGAGCGTCCTCGCCGAACCGGAAAGCCTGGTAACGGAGGCTCCCCTTAGTAAGGGGAGCAGTCGGCCGAACAGGCCGACTGAGGGGATTGAAGGATGGATATTTTGAAAAGGCACGGCCCTTGGCCGCGGCGGGTTGCATCCAGCCAACTACTGGGGAAAATCGTCACCATCAACCCCCTCCGTCACGGCGTTCGCCGTGACACCTCCCCCTACCAGGGGGAGGCTTTAGCGGTGTGACCTTCTTACTGCCCTACCAGAGGGAGGCTTTGGCTGGTGCAACTCTCCTACCGGGGGTGAAGATGCTTGGCTACAGATTTCCATCCGGGAAGGGCGGCAGGGTCAGCCCATCGGCCCAGGTGGGCAGGGCCTGGAAGGTCATGATTCTTCCCTTGTGGGGAAAGGTCAGGCGGCAGGAGAAAAGATGGGGCAGGGTTTGCGCATCCCGGGCACCGTATTTATGATCGCCTACCAGGGGCAGCCCCCGGCTGGCAAACTGCACCCGAATCTGGTGGCTGCGGCCGGTGTCCAGGCGGATGTGTACCAGGGCGGGGGATTCCTCCGTCAGACGGACATAGGTCAGTCTTGCTTTCTTCACGCCCTTCCGGGGCCGCTTGACCACATATACCTTGTTCTTCCCGCTGTCCTTGAAAAGCAGATCCTTCAAAACTCCCGAGGCCTGGGGCACGCCCCGTAGAAGGGCCAGGTATTCTTTCACCAGCTGCCCCTCCTGAACCGCCCGGGACAGCCGGGCGGCGGCAGCCTTGGTCCGGGCATAGACCATGACACCGCCCACATTTTTGTCCAGGCGGTGAATGGGGAAGATTTCGTCACCCAGAGCCTGGGGAAGCTGATGCTCCGAGTCCATGCCCACGGGTTTTACGCAGACCACGATTTCCCTGTCCGTATACAGAATATCCATATTGCCTCCGATCTGCCGCCGGGGCGGCAAAGGTGTTCCCGTTTCCCCCAGTATACCACAGATGAAATGGGGAGTAAATCGGTTTTTTGAATGGTTGCGCTTGCAACATCCGGGAATTTGGGGTATAATAGGCGAAAAACAGAAAGGAATGAAGCTATGACAACGAAAGCGTATCAGAACAAGCGGCCTCTGGCCATTTTTTTGAGCTATTTTCCCCGGCACTGGAAGCTGTTCCTGGTGGATATTCTCTGCGCCGTGGGCATTGCCCTCATCGACCTGATCTTCCCCCTGGTGACCCGGTCGGCGCTGTATGAGATGCTCCCCAACCGGATGTATCAGACCTTTTTCACCGTGATGGCGGTGATGGTTGTGTGCTATGTGATCCGTTCGGGATTGAATTACATCGTGGCCTACTACGGCCATACCTTCGGCATTCGGGTGGAGGCGGATATCCGCCAGGATCTGTTCACCCATATGCAGAAGATGAGCTATGATTTTTATGACGAGAACCGAACCGGTCAGCTGATGAACCGGCTGACGGCGGATCTGTTTGAGCTGACGGAGCTGGCCCACCATGGCCCGGAGGATCTGCTCACCAGTGCCATGACCATTGCCGGTGCCCTGATCGTGATGGGCACCATCCGCTGGCAGCTGGCTCTGGTGGTGGCACTGATGATCCCCGTGTTCCTGGTGGTGGTTTTCTCCATGCGCCGCCGCCGGCGGCAGGCCTCTGCCAAGACAAAGGAAAAGACCGGCTACATCAACCAGGAGATCGAGAGCAGCCTCTCCGGCTTCCGCACCGCCAAGGCCTTCGCCAACGAGGGCGTGGAAAATGAGCGGTTCCAGGCGGCCAACAATCAGTATAAGACCTCCAAGCGGGAGTTCCACAAGGCCATGGGTATGTTCAACAGCTCCATGGAGTTCTTCCTGTGCAGCCTGAATGTGGTGGTCATCGGTCTGGGCGGCTATTATGTGATGAAGGATCAGATGACCTATGCCGACCTGCTGACCTTCAGCCTGTATATCAATTCCTTCATCAATCCCATGCGCCGCCTGGCCAATTTCTCGGAGCTTTTCGCCAACGGCTTTGCCGGTTTGGAGCGGTTCGTGGCCATTATGCGCACGGAGCCTACGGTTCAGGATGCGCCTCAGGCCAAGACCCTGGACGGTGTCCGGGGCCATATCCGGGTGGACCATGTGAGCTTTGCCTATGACGGGGATCTGGATGTGCTGCGGGATGTGAGCCTGGATATTGCCCCCGGGGAGACGGTGGCCATCGTGGGCCCCTCCGGCGGCGGCAAGAGTACCCTGTGCCAGCTGATCCCCCGGTTCTATGATGTGGACAGCGGCAGCATTTCCGTGGACGGCCTGGATGTCCGCAGCGTGACCCAGGATTCCCTCCACCGGTGCATCGGCATTGTCCAGCAGGATGTGTTCCTCTTTGCCGACACGGTCTTTGAGAATATCCGCTACGGCAGACCCGGCGCCACCCGGGAGGAAGTGGTGGAGGCGGCGAAGAAGGCGGAGATCTACGAGGATATCCTGGCCATGCCCCAGGGCTTCGACACCTATGTGGGGGAGCGGGGCACCCTGCTCTCCGGCGGCCAGAAGCAGCGCATCGCCATTGCCCGGATTTTCCTGAAGAATCC
>CAYRYT010000032.1:0-15885 GCA_964428625.1 uncultured Oscillospiraceae bacterium
GAACGGTGTCTGCCTCGTCAGGAACAAGGATGTATTTACCGTTTTCGTAGCGATACCCCAGCAGAGTACCATTCCAGGGCATCCCGTTTTCAAAATTCCGTTTGATGCGCCATTTCTGATTCTCGCTTGCGGAAAGGCTTTTTCTTTGTCACTCCGCCGCTCTCTCCCCGATTTGTTTTTTGGCAGTTAGCACAAAGCTGGTGTGGCCTTTTTGTACATCTGCCCAGATACGCCCCCTCAGCCTCAGGAATAAAGACGGCCACCCCGCCGGGATGCGGGGTGGCCATTCCATAGCATATTCCTCCGTAAAATGCCAGAGGCTTTCACCTCTGGCATACATATTATCCTGTCGCTCCCGCGTGTTTTCGATGAGGATCCCTGGCCTCCGTCTTGTTTCCCGTTGTTCGGCTGTCCTTCACAGATCCCTTTCGCCTTCCTGCAGACGGAGGAGGCGGTCGAAGGGGATTTCCCGGCCGTCGGCCAACAGAAGGCTGCCATCCAGGGGATCCACCCCCACCACAGTGGCCCGCTCCCGGCGGATCCGGCCCCCGACTTTCCGGTCATCGGGGCAGAACCAGGTCAGCTCCACCGGAACCGGCCCGGGCAGGGCCTGGGCAATGCGCCGCAGGGCATAGTCAATGGCACCCTTTTCCTCCTCCGTCAGTTCCAGGGCCTCCTGGGTCAGCCGTCCGGCCTCATCAATGGCCAGGTCAAAACCCGTCAATGCGGCAAAAGGCGAAAACTGCGCTCCCCGGTCGATCAGGGACATGGGTGCCCCCTTCTCCCACCCGGGCCGGGGCAGGTGGATGATATCGTCGTATTTTCCCATGGTTTCTACGCCTTGTGTCCCCCGATCTGACCGTTCCTGTCCCGGGTTGTGGCGCCCTCCTCGTAATTCATGCCCTTCAAAATGGCATTTTTTCCGTATTTTTTCCGGATGGTCAGCACAGCCTCCTGCTGCCGCCGTTCCCGGGCCAGCGCCTGGGCCTGCCGGATCTGTTCCCCGGGATCCGCAAACAGATCCAGCTGCTCCCCCATTCCCCCCTCCCCGGGAGCGGGCTCTCGGGTCAGCCGGTTTGCCGCCACGGTGATCCGCCGCACCAGCAGCGCCGGATCCACGATCCGCCGGTACAGCTCCGTCACCGCCTGGAGGATCTGCCGGGTGGAAGCACAGGCCCGGGGCAGGTTGGCGGTGCCATGGGCATGCTTGGGGATCCGGCGGCCATAGCGGTCCGTGGTCAGCTGACCGGTGTAGGCCGCAGCCACCTTGGGATCCCGGAGGCTCTCCCGGTCGTAGCCGATGGTGAGTACCAGCTGATCCGTCACCAGCCCCTTGTCCACCAGCTCCAGTACCAACTGATCCGTCATTTCCCGGACGATCAGCTCCGCCTTTTGGACAGAATAGGGGCAGGAAAGGACCTGACCGGAGGACAGGGAAACACTCTCCGGCCGATAGGCCTTGATGTGAGCAATGGTGCAGGGCTCCCAGCCCCAGGCATGGTCGATCAGCAGCTCAGCATTGACCCCAAAAAGGCGGTAGAGCAGGTTCTGGTTATAAAATTCCCCCGGCTTCCCCAGGGAGCACCGGGCCACATCCCCCATGGTGCGCATACCGTTCTGGGCCAGCTTCCGGGCATACCCCGGGCCGATCCGCCAGAAATCCGTCAGGGGCTGGTGATCCCACAGAAGCTCCCGGTAGGCCATCTCATCCAGCTGGGCCAGGCGCACCCCATAGCGATCCGGTGGGGCGTGCTTGGCCAGGATATCCATGGCCACCTTGCACAGGTACAAATTGGTGCCGATCCCGGCTGTAGCCGTGATGCCGGAAACCGCCAGCACCTCCCGAATCATTTTCCGGGCCAGCTCCTCCGCCGTCAGACCATAGGTTTTCAGGTAGGGCGTTGCGTCGATGAACACCTCGTCCACGGAATAGACATAGATATCCTCCGGGGCGATGTATTTGAGATAGATCTGATAGATCCGGGCGCTGCACTCCATGTACATGGCCATCCGGGGCGGGGCCACCAGGTAATCCACCTCCAGGGCGAGATCCCGGCGGAGCCGGGTATCATCCCAGGACTTCTCCCGGAACCGGCCCCCGGGGCATTGGGCCCGGCGGATGGCGTTGACATCCCGAACCTTCTGCACCACCTCGAAAAGCCGGGGGCGGCCGGAAATGCCCCAGGCCTTCAGGGATGGGGAGACCGCCAGGCAGATGGTCTTGTCCGTCCGGCTGGCATCCGCCACCACCAGATTGGTGGTCAGGGGGTCCAGGCGGCGGGCCACGCACTCCTGGGAGGCATAGAAGGATTTGAGATCAATGGCGATATAACTGCGCTGCTTTTCCATAAAGGCCTCCCGAATGTTTGTTCGTCTATAGTATAGCACAGTTTTCGCCCCAACACAAGGGGTCTCCCCCAAAAGAAGCCCCGCCCTGGGGGGCGAGGCTTCCTTCTGTTATTCTTCCACAATGCGGTTGGACAGCACATACAGGCCCGACTCCGTGCTCACCACAGCCTCATAGCACACATCATCGCCTTCCCAGATATCCCGGTAGGTAAAGCGGAGCTCCTGGCCCCCTTCTCCCCGGCTGAGATAGGTGCCCTCCAGCACCTCCAGCCCGCCTGGCCCGGCCATATGCCACACCACATAGTAGCAGTCCGTAGATTCCAGGTAGACCAGGTTGGGATCCGCACTGTCCACCGCCTCCAGCGTCACCTGGAAGCAGGTATCCAGCAGCTCCCGGACGGTCTGCTTCTCATAGCGGTAGACGAAGGTGTCCGTATTTTCCATGGCGCTGGTGATCCCGGGATACGCTTTCAGATCTTCCAGCTCCTGGGCCGTCAATTTATGATCCTGGGCCCGGCCGGTGCCATAGCACAGGAAGCGGTAGAGGTCAATTTTCTCCGGTGCTTCAAAATACATATTCGGTGCGCCGTTATAGAAGTTTCTGGGCATACCCCGGAAGGGCTCCCGGGAGAAGGCCACTTCCAGGTCGTGGAGCCAGATGGCATCCAGTGCGTTGGGATCGGGCTCCTCCACCGGAGCGGTGGTTTCCGGGGGCTGGTCTGCCTGGGCACAGCCGGACAGGAGCAGTAAAAGCGCCAGGGTCAAAATCCATGTCCTTTTCATACAAGCGATACCTCCTTATGACGGGTTAATCCTCTTAGAGGTGGCATCCGTCCCTTATATGAATACAGCATCACATTTTCCCTGACAGACAATGGAAAATCCCCCCTAAATGCGTATACAAAGCAACCAAAAATCACCGCCGTTTTTTGGCACCATACAGGGGGCGCAAAAAATCCGAACCCCGCAACGGGATTCGGATCATTGCTGCATTTTCCAATGTTCCTATGGATGCGGGAATACGAATCCGGAAAGCCTTTGCCCCATCATCTCACCCGCAGCTCCCAGAAGGCCACGGCGCTGGCCGCCGCCACATTCAGGGAATCCACCCCATGGGCCATGGGGATCATAACGGTGTGGTCGCACCGGGCGATGGTGCTCTTGGACAGGCCATCCCCCTCCGCTCCCAGGACGATGGCCAGCTTGGGGATCTGCCGAAGGCTGGGGTCGTCCATCGGCACCGCCCGGTGATCCAGGGCCATGGCGGCGGTGCGGAAGCCCTGGGCCGCCAGCGTCTCCATGCCCCCCTGGGGCCAGCTGTCCAGCACCGTCCAGGGAACCTGGAACACCGTGCCCATGCTCACCCGCACCGCCCGGCGCTGCAGGGGATCACAGCAGGTGGGGCTGAGCAGCACACCGTCGATATGGAGGGCAGCGGCGGAACGGAAGATGGCGCCGATATTGGTGGCATCCACCACCCCCTCCAGCACTGCCAGCCGTCTGGCACCGGCGCAGACCTCCGCCACCGGGGGCAGCGTCCGGCGAGCCATGGCGCACAAGATCCCCCGGGTCAGGGTGTAGCCGGTGAGCGCCTCCAAAGTCTCCCGGGCGGCGGTATACACGGGAATGTCGGGACAGCGGGCAATGAGCTGGGCCCCCTGGCCGGTGATATGCCGTTCCTCCATCAGCAGGGACAGGGGCTGATACCCCGCATCCAAGGCGGTTTTGATGACCTTGGGGCTTTCCGCAATGAAGATCCCCAGTTCCCGGTCCTTCTTGCTCCGCAGTTGGGCACCGGTGAGCCGGGCATAAACATCCAGCTCCGGGGCGTTGATATCGGTGATCCAAATGGGTTCTGTCACGAATCTGCTCCTTTCACAGCACCATCACCAAGGTTCCCGCCGTGATCAGCAGGCACCCCAGGAGGGATTTCAGGTCGAATTTCTCATGGAGGAACACGAAGGCCAGGATCAGTGTCAGGACCGTGCTCATCTTGTCAATGGGCACCACCTTGGAGGCCTGGCCCAGCTGGAGCGCCCGGTAATAGCACAGCCAGGATGCCCCGGTGGCCAGGCCGGACAGGATCAGAAACAGCCAGCTTTTCTTCCCAATGGTGCTCAGGCCGGTCTGGGCGTGGGTGATAAAGACCATGACCCAGGCCATCAAGACCACCACCACCGTGCGGATGGCCGTGGCCAGATTGGAATTGACCCCATCAATGCCGATTTTCGCCAGGATGGAGGTCAGCGCCGCAAAAACGGCGGAAAGAACCGCGTAAATTGCCCACATAAGCAACCCTTCTTTATCTCAGAATGCGCTGGAAAGCGGGGCCTTTCGGCCCCGCTTTTGGCTTTGTATCAGGCCAGAATCGGCTTCAGGGCCTGGGCCAGAGCATCCTTCTGGGCCTGGGCCTGGGCCAGATCCGCACCCAGGGTGGTGAAATAGGTCTTGATCTTGGGCTCGGTGCCGGAGGGGCGGACGATGACCGTGGCACCGCCTTCCAGGCCATAGACCAGGACATTGGCACTGGGCAGACCGGTCTGCTCCGTCTTGGTGTAGTCCGTGACCTTGGTGACCTTGTAGCCGCCGATCTCCGTGGGGGGCGTCTGACGCAGAGATGCCATGATGCCCGCCATCTTGTCCATGCCGGACAGGCCGGGGAACTCGAAGGAATCCACCTTGTTCAGGTAGCGGCCGTACTGGCTGTAAATCGCCTCCAGGCGCTCCTTGATGGAGGAGCCGATGGACCGGTAGTAAGCGGCCATCTCGCAGATCAGCATGGAGCCGATGATGGCATCCTTGTCCCGGACATAGGGGCCGGCCAGGTAGCCATAGGACTCCTCAAAGCCCAGAATGAACCGCTCCACCTCACCGGCGGCCTCCAGACGGGCGATCTGATCGCCGATCCACTTGAAGCCGGTGAGGACATTGCGCATCTCCACACCATAGTTGGCCGCCACGGCATCCGCCAGCGGGGTGGACACCAGGGACTTCACCGCCACGGGGTTCTTGGGCATGGTGCCCTTCTCGATCCGGCCCTGGCAGATGTAATCCAGCAGCAGCACGCCCACCTCATTGCCGGAGACCAGCTCGTAGGAGCCGTCGGGGCAGCGGATGGCGATGCCCACCCGGTCGGCATCGGGGTCGGTGGCCAGCATCAGGTCGGCACCGGTCTTTTCCGCCAGCTTCAGGCCCAGCTCCAGAGCCTCGTAGATCTCCGGGTTGGGGTAGGGGCAGGTGGGGAAATGGCCGTCGGGATCCTTCTGCTCGGGGACGATGGTGATGTCCTCGATGCCGATATCCCGCAGCACCCGCAGGACGGGCACCAGACCGGAGCCGTTCAGGGGGGAGTAGACCAGCTTCAGACCGGCACTCTGGCACAGGCCGGGACGGACCTGGCAAGCCTTGATGGCATCGTACAGACCTTCCTTGCAATCCTCGCCCACATACTCGATGAGGCCGGAATCCAGGCCCTCCTGGAAGGAGATCAGCTTCGCGCCTTCCAGAATATCGGTGTTCTGGATCTCGGCGTAGACAACGGCGGCAGCATCATCGGTCATCTGGCAGCCGTCGGGGCCATAGGCCTTGTAGCCGTTGTACTTGGCGGGGTTATGGGACGCGGTGATCATAACACCGGCGTTGGCATGGTAGTAGCGGGTGGCAAAGCTCAGCGCGGGAACGGGCATCAGGGCATCATAGATGCGAACCTTGATCCCGTTGGCGGCCAGGACCCGGGCAGTCTCCTTGGCAAAGACATCGGAGTTGATCCGGCTGTCGTAGGACACGGCAACGGTCTGGGTGCCGCCCTGGGTCTTGACCCAGTTGGCCAGGCCCTGGGTGGCCTGACGGACCACATAGATATTCATCCGGTTGGAACCGGCGCCCAGCACGCCCCGCAGACCGGCGGTGCCGAACTTCAGGGCCACGGCGAAGCGGTCCTTGATCTCTTCTTCCTGATTTTCAATGGCCTTCAGCTCCTGGGTCAGGGCTTCATCCTCCAGGGAGGCTTCCAGCCAGCGGCGGTAATCGTCCATGTACATTGTGATTCACCAATCCTTTATGTTTGATATGGAAAAGGGTTTCCAAATTTTTCTCCGAGTATAATATACGGCATTTTCCCCCGGGTGTCAACGGCCAGGATGGGATTTTCCGGAGAAAACCAGGCCCCACGGCCCATGGGGCGCGTGGGGCACAGGCAATGGGAATTTACTTGTCCTCGGTGCAGTTCATATCCTGGAGGCTGCAGGTGGAGTCGTCCTTGTCGCCCAGGCAGTTCATATCGTCCAGTGCGCAGGTGGTCTCATCATCCTTGCCCAAGCAGTTCATGTCGTCCAGTGCGCAGGTGCGGTCATCGTCAGCGGAAATGCCGTTGAGGTTGGCCCAGCCAGTGGGGTTTTTCTTTTCGTTTGTCATAGTGGAAACATCCTCCTTTATTGGTTGGTTCCTGATTTGCGGGTCCTTTCACGGGAAATACTGCTCACTAAGGAGTATATCAGCTAAGGCGCTAAAATGCAAGCCCTCCCGGGCGGGTTTTTTGACAATTCCCACAATTTCCCAGAGATTGGCCCTTGTGTTTCCGCCATTGTGCCGATATAATAGAGGCAAGAAACCGGAAAGGAGCTTTTTTCATGGATCACAGTCAATTCGCCCCCACCAGTCCCCTCATCGCCCCGGAGCTGGAGGCCCAGCTGAAAACCCTTCTGGAGCGGCTGACCCAGGAAGTGACCCTGGTGTGTCTGGCAGGCACCGACGGCAAAAGCGGGGAAATGGGCGCTTTCCTGCGCCATATCGTCTCCCTCTCCCCCCGGCTGACCCTGCGCTTTGTCCGTCCCGGGGAGGAGCCCGAAACAGATGCCCAGCTGGATGCCGGCCTTCTCCCCGCCACGGGTATTTACACTCCCCTGGGCTTTTCCCGGATGGTCTTTCACGGGATCCCCGGTGGCCGGGAGATCAACGCCTTCGTCTCCGCCCTGCTCACCGGCAGCGGTGCCGCCAAGCCCCTGGACAAATACACCCTGAAGGACATCGGCCGCATCCGCCACCCCACCCGGCTCCAGGTGTGCGTGTCCCTGGGGTGTCACCACTGCGCTGCCCTGGTTGCCAACGCCCATCGGATCGCCTGGGAAAATCCCCAGGTCACCGCCCACATGATCGATGCCAACCTCTACCCGGAGCTGGTAGCCGCCCAAAACATCCAGCGCGTGCCCCTGACCCTGGTCAACGGCAGCCGTCAGATCCCCGGCGGCAAGACCATGGCGGAACTGACCACCCTGCTGGCCCGGGGGTAGTTTTCAGCATTTTGCCCAAAATCCGTCTGTAGGATTCCCGTTTTTGGGCATTTTATCCCTTTCTCCCCTTTTTTCTTCCCATTCCTCCCAATTTGCAGACAACCGACCGATCCCCCGGAATATTCTTCCGGGGGATTTGCATAGGGATGGAAGGGCGGGGAGGATGGGCCATCCACCGGTTTATCCCCGGGAAAACCCCGGCGTTCCGGGGTCCGGCAGGGCTTTTTCTCCCCTGGACGCTCATTCGTTTTAACCAATTATTTCGTATCGATATAAAAATATTTTGTTGGTTTTTTACAATTTGGCCATTTTGTCAAATGACTTTTTCAAGGAAATCTGATAAACTATAGCCATCGAGAGGCCTTCGGCTGCTCCGCAGGCCCACAGTCCCCATCGTCCATCACCAAATAAGAGGAGGAATTATCGTAATGGCAAAATACATTATGGCCCTGGACTCCGGCACCACTTCCAACCGCTGCATCCTGTTCAACGAGCGCGGTGAGATGTGTTCCGTCGCCCAAAAGGAGTTCACTCAGTACTTCCCCCACCCCGGTTGGGTCGAGCACGACGCCAATGAGATCTGGTCCACCCAGCTGGAGGTTGCCCAGCAGGCCATGGCCAACATCGGCGCCACCGCGGCCAACATCGCTGCCATCGGCATCACCAACCAGCGTGAGACCACCATCGTCTGGGACAAGAACACCGGCGACCCCATCCACCACGCCATCGTCTGGCAGTGCCGCCGTACCAGTGAGTACTGCGACTCCCTGAAGGATAAGGGCCTGACCGACACCTTCCGGGCCAAGACCGGCCTGGTCATTGACGCTTACTTCTCCGGCACCAAGCTGCGCTGGCTGCTGGAAAATGTTCCCGGTGCCCGGGAGCGGGCTGAGCGGGGCGAGCTGCTGTTCGGTACTGTGGAAACCTGGCTGATCTGGAAGCTCACCGGCGGCAAGGTCCATGTCACCGACTATTCCAACGCCTCCCGCACTATGCTCTTCAACATCAACACCCTCCAGTGGGACGACGAAATTCTGGCAGAGCTGAACATTCCCAAGTCCATGCTGCCCGAGGCAAAGCCCAGCAGCTGTGTCTACGGCGAGGCCCTGACCCAGTTCTTCGGCGCTCCCATTCCCATTGCCGGTGCCGCCGGTGACCAGCAGGCCGCCCTGTTCGGCCAGACCTGCTTCACCCCCGGTGAGGCCAAGAATACCTATGGTACCGGCTGCTTCATGCTGATGAACACCGGTGAGAAGCCCGTCTTCAGCAAGAACGGTCTGGTCACCACCATCGCCTGGGGCCTGGACGGCAAGGTCGAGTACGCCCTGGAAGGCTCCATCTTCGTAGCCGGTGCCGCCATTCAGTGGTTGCGGGACGAGATGCGCCTCATCGACTCCTCCCCCGACTCCGAGTACATGGCCAAGAAGGTCAAGGATACCAACGGCTGCTATGTGGTTCCCGCCTTCACCGGTCTGGGCGCTCCCCACTGGGATCAGTACGCCCGGGGCACCATCGTGGGCCTGACCCGTGGTGTCAACAAGTATCATATCATCCGCGCTACCCTGGACAGCCTGTGCTACCAGACCAACGATGTCCTGCAGGCCATGAAGGCCGACTCCGGCATCGAGCTGGCCGCCCTGAAGGTTGACGGCGGTGCTTCCGCCAACAACTACCTGATGCAGACCCAGTCCGACATCATCAACGCCCCCGTCCAGCGCCCCCGTTGCGTGGAAACCACCGCCATGGGCGCTGCCTACCTGGCAGGTCTGGCCGTCGGCTACTGGGCCAGCAAAGAAGATGTCATCAAGAACTGGGCCATCGACCGCACCTTCGAGCCTGACATTGCGGAGGAAGATCGGGCCGCCCGGGTCAAGGGCTGGAACAAGGCCGTGAAGTGCTCCTACGGCTGGGCCAAGGACGAATAATCCCATCGTTTATCCGAAAAACAGACAAAATTCGACAATAATAGGAGGAAAATTCCATGTTGTTAAAGTTTATCGCTGAGTTTTTGGGCACTATGATGCTGATCCTGTTGGGCGACGGTGTCGTTGCCAATGTTAACCTGAACAAGTCCGGCATGAAAGGCGGCGGTTCCGTCCAGATCACCCTGGCCTGGGGCCTTGCGGTTATGGTCCCCGCATTCATCTTCGGCACCGCTTCCGGCGCACACTTCAACCCCGCTCTGACCCTGGCTCTGGCCGTTGACGGCTCCCTGCCCTGGGCAGATGTCCCCGTTTACATCATTGCCCAGTTCCTGGGCGCTTTCGTGGGCGCTTGCATCGTCTATCTGATGTTCAAGGATCAGTTCGACGCCACCGAAGATCCCGGCACCAAGCTGGGCGTCTTCTCCACCGGTCCCTCCATCCCCAACCTGCCCCGTAACATTCTGTGTGAGGCTGTCGCCACCTTCGTTCTGGTCTTCGCCATCAAGGGCCAGGCACAGGTTACCGGCATCGCCGGCGGTCTGGGCTACCTGCTGACCTTCGGCATCATCGTCTCCATCGGTATGTCCCTGGGCGGCCTGACCGGCTACGCCCTGAACCCCGCCCGTGACCTGGGACCCCGTGTTGCCCACGCGCTGCTGCCCATCAAGGGCAAGGGCGACTCCAACTGGGGCTACGCCATCGTTCCCGTGATCGGACCCATCATCGGCGCCATCGCTGCCGTGCTGCTGTACCAGATCATTCCCTGGACCGTTTGATCCAACATTTTCCCATAGTTTGACCCGGATCCCAAATAGCTGATACAACGGCCGGGCGGTCCCAGCTTTCCTTTTGGGAGAGATGGGGTCGCCCGGCCCACAATTTTCCCAAATTCCGACAGAAGGAGTGAATGATCCCGTGATCGATATTGTAATCATCGGCGCAGGTGTTTCCGGCTGTGCCATTGCCCGGGAGCTGTCCCGGCGGAGCGCGGATATCCTGGTGGTGGAGCGGGAGGACGATGTGTGCTGCGGCACCTCCAAGGCCAATTCCGCCATCGTCCACGCAGGCTATGATGCCAAGCACGGCACCCTCATGGCCAAGCTCAATGTCCAGGGCAGCCGCCTGATGCCCCAGTGGGCCAAGGAGCTGGACTTCCACTATGTGCAAAACGGCTCCCTGGTGGTGATGATGCACGAGGACGACCGTCCCAACCTCATCGCTCTGTACGAAAACGGCCTCGCCAACGGGGTGGAGGGTCTGCGCATCGTGGAGCGGGAGGAGCTGCGGCAGATGGAGTCCAACATCTCCGACAACGCCGTAGCCGCCCTTTATGCCCCCACCGGCGGCATCGTCTGTCCCTTTGGTCTGACCTTTGCCCTGGCGGAAAACGCCGCCAAGAACGGTGTCAGGTTCCGATTCAATAGTGAAGTCACCGGTCTGGAGCCCATGGCCGAAGGCTGGAAGATCCACACCGCTTCCGGTGATCTGGAGGCCCGGGTGGTAGTCAACGCCGCCGGTCTCTATTCCGACAAGCTCCACAACATGGTCAGCGATCAGCCCATGACCATCGTCCCCCGCCGGGGCGACTACTTCCTCCTGGACCGTTCCACCGGCGGTTTCGTGACCAATACCATTTTCCAACTCCCCGGCAAATACGGCAAGGGCGTGCTGGTTGCCCCCACCGTCCACGGCAATACCATCGTCGGCCCCACGGCCATTGACATCACGGACAAGGATGCCACCGCCACCACCCAGGCCGGCCTGGACGAAGTCCGGGAGAAGTCCGGCATCGCCGTAAAAAATCTGCCCCTGCGCCAGACCATCACCAGCTTCGCCGGTCTGCGTGCCCATGAGGCCCGCCACGAGTTCTTCATCGGGGAGATCGCCCCGGGCTTCGTGGACTGTGCCGCCATTGAATCCCCCGGTCTTTCCTCCTCCCCCGCCATCGGCGTGATGGTTGCGGAAATTGTGGAGAAGATTCTGGATCTGAAGCCCAATCCCCACTTCGACCCCACCCGGAAGGGTATTCTCGACCCCAAGACCCTGGATCCCCAGGCCCGGGCAGCACTGATCCGGGAAAACCCCGCCTACGGCACCGTTATTTGCCGCTGCGAGACCATCACCGAGGGGGAGATCGTCGATGCCATTCACCGGGTTCCCGGTGCCAAGAGTCTGGACGGTGTCAAGCGCCGCACCCGGGCGGGTATGGGCCGGTGCCAGGGCGGCTTCTGCAGCCCCAGGGTCATGGAAATCCTGTCCCGGGAGCTGGGTGTGCCCATGGACCAGGTTACCAAATCCGGTCCCGGCTCCGATATCATCGTGGGCACCAACAAAGACTCGGTTTAAGGAGGACACAGCTGTGAAGAATTATGATCTTGTCATCATCGGCGGCGGCCCCGCGGGTCTTGCCGCGGCGGTGGCTGCCCGGGAAAGCGGGATTCAGGACATCCTGATCCTGGAACGGGATAACGAGCTGGGCGGCATTCTGAACCAGTGTATCCACAACGGCTTTGGCCTGCATACCTTCAAAGAGGAGCTCACCGGCCCGGAGTACGCCGGTCGGTTCATCGCCCGGGTCAAGGAGCTGGAAATCCCCTATAAGCTCAACACCATGGTCCTGGATCTGGCCCAGGACAAGACCGTCACCGCCATGAACCGGGAGGACGGTCTGTTCACCCTGAAACCCAAGGCTGTGATCCTGGCCATGGGCTGCCGGGAGCGTCCCCGGGGCGCTCTGAATATCCCCGGCTACCGTCCCGCCGGCATTTACACCGCCGGTACCGCCCAGCGGCTGGTAAATATGGAAGGCTATCTTCCCGGCCGGAAGGTGGTCATCCTGGGCTCCGGCGACATTGGTCTGATCATGGCCCGACGGATGACCCTGGAAGGGGCCCAAGTCCAGGTCGTGGCCGAGCTGATGCCCTATTCCGGCGGCTTGAAGCGCAATATCGTCCAGTGCCTGGATGATTTCGGCATTCCCCTGAAGCTGAGCCATACCGTGGTGGACATTCAGGGCCGGAAGCGGGTAGAGGGCATTACCCTGGCCCGGGTGGAAAACGGCAAGCCCGTGCCCGGCACGGAGGAGCACTACGAATGTGATACCCTGCTCCTTTCCTGCGGCCTGATCCCGGAGAACGAGCTGAGCCGGAGCGCCGGTGTGGCCATCAATCCCACCACCAACGGCCCCGCCGTCAACGAATCCCTGGAAACCAGCATTCCCGGTGTGTTCGCCGCCGGCAATGTCCTCCATGTCCACGATCTGGTGGACTATGTCTCCGAGGAAGCCGGCGCCGCCGGCCGTCATGCCGCCGACTATATCCGTACCGGTGCCGAAATTTCCGGGAAGGCCCTGCCCGTCCGCTGTGAAAACGGCGTGCGCTACACCGTTCCCGTCACCATCCGTCCCGATGCCATTGATCCCGAGGGCACCGTCACCCTCCGCTTCCGGGTGGGCAGCGTATACCAGAACAAGCGCATTGTGGTCTATGCGGGGGATACTCCCATTTTCAGCCGGAAGCGCAATGTGCTGGCCCCCGGAGAAATGGAGACCCTACAGCTGAAGGCCCAGCTGCTCCTGGAGCACCCGGAGGCAGAGCAGATCACCGTCACACTGGAGGAGGCGTAAGCAATGGAAAAAGTCAATCTGATTTGCATCGGCTGTCCTCTGGGCTGTCCCCTGACAGTGGAAATGGAGGGCAAGGAAGTGGTCTGCGTCACGGGCAACACCTGCAAAAACGGTGACAAATACGCCCGGAAGGAAATGACCAACCCCACCCGTATCGTCACCAGCACCGTCCGGGTCAGCGATGGCCGGATTCCCATGGCCTCGGTAAAAACCGCCTCGGATATTCCCAAGGGGAAGATGATGGCGGTGATCCAGGCACTGAAGGATGTGACCGTCCCCGCCCCCGTGACCATCGGCCAGACCATTCTGGAGGATGTGGCCGGTACCGGCGTGGCCGTCATTGCCACCAAGTATGTTCCCGCAAAATGATTCCCGGGGTCAGGCCCAAGCCTGACCCCGATTTTTTGCCCCTTTCCCCTTTACGGCGGGGGGGTAGCCATGGTATAATAGGATATGGAGTGTGATAAAATGGATGGTTTGTTTGATTATCTCAAATGGCGTGGGGATATCCCCTTCACCCAGGTTCCACTCACGCCGGTGGACGGTCTGATCTTCTCTGCCCTGGCGTATATCGACTTTCAGGGCCTGGTTCCCGGGGATTGGGCCCATCCCGTGCCCCTGTCCGTGGCCAGTCAGGCCTTCCTGGCCCTGCCCGACGGGGAGAGCCGATGCCGGGTTCCCAACGACCGCAAGCTCCTGGAGGCCGCTGCCCATACCCTCCGGTTCCGGGACTGTCGCCTGGTCTGCTACCAGCAGGTGTCCCTTGCCCAGATCCAGACCCAGTTCGCTGCCGTCACCTTCCTGCTGCCGGATGCCACTGCGGTGCTTGCCTTCCGGGGCACGGACCATTCCGTGGTGGGGTGGAAAGAGGATTTCAACATGAGCTTCCAGCAGAGCGTCCCCGCTCAGCTCAAGGCCGCCTCCTATGTCATGGCTTTTACCCGGCAAATGCCCGGTGTGCTCCACCTGTGCGGCCATTCCAAGGGCGGCAATCTGGCGGTGTTCGCTGGGGCCAAGGCGGAGCCTCCAGCCCAGGGGCGCATCGTGGGCATTTACAATTTCGACGGCCCCGGCTTTACGGAGCCCTTCCTGTCCAGCCCCGGATACGAGGCCATTCTCCCCCGGATCCACACCTACATTCCCCAAGCCTCTATTGTGGGAATGCTCATGGACCGGCAGGAGCCATATTCCGTCATCAGAAGCAGCCAGGTGAGCCTGCTGCAGCACGAGCCCTATTCCTGGAACATCCAGGGCGGGGATTTTGTCCATACCCAGGAGATTTCCGGGGCGACCCGGCTCCTGGATCGTACCATCAAAAACTGGATCGCCGGTCTGGATGCCCAGGAGCGGTGCCAGGTCGTGGACACCTTCTACGGTCTGCTCACCGCCGGTGGCGCCGACCAGGTTGGCGAGCTTTCCCATCCCAAAACCATCCAGGCGGCGGCGAAAGAGCTGTCCGCCAACGACAACAAGCGTCGGCTGGTGCAGAGCCATCTGGCCCAGCTGCTCCAGGCGGCCATTACCGCCGCCACGGAGCTGAAAAAACAAAACGAAGGAGAGAACACACATGAATGATCGGGATCTGTCCCGGGAAATTCTGCGCCTGGTAGGCGGCAAGACAAATGTCACCGCCGCCACCCACTGCATGACCCGGCTGCGCCTGACCCTGGCTGACCCCAAGCGGGTCAATGCCCGGCGGCTGAAGGCCACCGACGGCGTTCTGGGCCTGGTTTGCGAGGACACCTCCCTGCAGATCATCCTGGGCCCCGGCCGGGTCCAGTGCGTTTCTCAGGCATTTAAAAACGCCGCCGGGCTGTCCGACGGCGGTCTGGCCATGGAGACCGGCTGGGACGACCACGAAGCCGCCGTCCACACCATCCACCGGGAATCCGGCACGGAGCGGCTGCTCCACGGCATTGCAGACATTCTCCTGCCCCTGGTTCCGGCGGTGCTGGCGGTTTCCGTATTCAGTCTGCTGGGAATGGTGCTGCCGGTGATTTTCCCCAGGGATACCGGGGTATTTGGGGGCATCATCAGCTTCTGCCACCTGATCAGCTGGTCCTTCCTGGGCTATTTCACCATCTTTATCGGGGTCCGCTGTGCAGAATTCCTGGGTGCCACCCCCGCTCTGGGCGGCATGATCGGTGCGGTGTCCATGAGCACCCGGCTGGCAGGCTTTGCCCGGCTGTACCGCCTGCCGGAAAGTGCTGTGCTGGAGCCGGAGCTTCCCGCCCAGATCGGCAATGTACTGTGCATCATGGCAACGGTTTGGATCATGGCAAAGCTGGAGCGTTGGATCCGGCGGCGGATCCATTCCAGCCTCCTGGATCTCATCGTCACGCCCCTGGTCTGTCTGACGGCAGGGGTTTGCATCTATGTCTTTGCCCTGATGCCGGTGAATCTGTTCCTGTGCCAGGGGATCATGGCCCCCTTCCGACTCCTGTTCCCCGGTTAAACCCCTCCCAATATGCCAAAACCCGCCCTATGAACGCATCATAGGGCGGGTTTTTCTTATGTGTTAGGCCAGGTAGATTGCCTTGCAGGCCAGCATGGTCATGTAGCAGTCCAGCTTGGAGACGATCTCCATGGGGGCGTGCATGCACAGCACGGGCACGCCGGCATCCACGGTAACGATGTTCCGGTTTGCCATGTAGGCGGCCACGGTGCCGCCGCCGCCCTGATCCACCTTGCCCAGGGT
>CAYRYT010000033.1:0-14840 GCA_964428625.1 uncultured Oscillospiraceae bacterium
CCTGCTCGTTCTTGGCGGCATCGTACTCGGAGTTTTCGGACAAGTCACCGTAGGACCGGGCTTCCGCGATCATGGCGGCGATTTCCCGCTCCCGGGTGGTCTTCAGGTAATTGAGTTCCTTCTCCAGGTCAGCCAGACGCAGACTTGTAATTTTGTATTCCTTAGCCATATGATCAAAATCCTTTCACAAGATCAAATTTCCATATCTCCCTACATTATAGAGGATTTTCCCCAGGCAGTCAAGGTAAATTTCAGAATTCCCGGAGCAAAATCAATTTTCCGTCCCATTTTTCCTCAAAAGAGCCTGGATCGCTGCCTGGAGCTGAGGGTCCGCCTCCGGCGCCAGGGAGTCCGCCCGGATAGACGCGGCAGTCTCCGCATCCACCTCCACCGGCACATCCGGAACCAGGCCGCCCACATCCGCCAGGCACACGCCCTTGGGGGTGAAATACCGGCCCACGGACAGGGCCACAGCAGAGCCGTCGCTGAGGCGGTAGGTCTGCTGGAAATAGCCCTTGCCGCAGGTGTTCTCCCCCACGACCACTGCCCAGTCATACTCCCGCAGGGCCGCGGCAAAGAACTCCGCGGCGGAATAGGAACTGCCGTTGACCAGCACCGCCATGGGCATTTCCAGGCATGCAGCATTGGAGGTGTCCAGGGTGGTGCGGCCGTCGTAATACTCACTGCGGAACAAGTCACCCTCGGGCAGGAGGTAATCCAGCAGATCCACCAGTTCGCTGACAAACCCGCCGGGATTGTTGCGCACATCGAAGATCAGGGCAGTCGCCCCCTGGGACAGGAGGGATTCGATGGCCTCCACCGTCTCCTGATAGCACCGGGTCTCAAAATTTTCAATGGTCACAAGACCCACACCCCCGTCCAGCAGGGTCCCCCGGGCCACCTGGGTCTGGATCTCCCGCCGTTCCAGTTCGAAGGTCAATTTCTCCCCATCCCGGTTCACCGTGAGGCACACCTTCGTGCCGGCCTGACCGGCAATGAGGCTCCGGGCCTGGGTGCTGTCCATAGCAGTGATATCCTGGCCGTCCACGGCAATGACCAGATCCCCGGGAAGAATTCCCTCCTCCCCGGCGCTGCCCCCCTCGGCCACCTGGGAGACATACATGCCGGGGCCTTCCCTGGACAGGTCAATGGTGATGCCCACACCCACATAGGCATTGTTCTGCTGCTCCACATATGACTGGTAGGTGGAGGCGGAAATATAATGGCTCCACCGGTCCCCCAGGCTGCTGATCATGGCAGCGGCAGCCGCATCCTCCATGGCCGTCCGGTCGGACTCCGCAACGAATTTCTCCTGGATCAGCTCCTCCAGCTGCTGGAGCTTCTGGGGCTCCTGAGGAGGATTCATGGCCAGGCAGACCAGAGTCGCCGTTCCGGCGGCAATCACCGCCACAAGGAAATAGGAAAGAATCCGTCGCACATTCCAATTTTTCAACATAACAAATCACCTCATATGGTTTTTCCCACAGCCGGTTACCGGCTGTGGGAAAGGATGGATGGGTCAATCCTGGGCGCAGAAGTTTACATAATCCGCAGGATCCACCAGCTGGTCTTCATAGTAAAGACCCATGTGCAGATGGGGGCCGGTGGCAGTTCCCGTGGCACCCACATAGCCGATGACCTGCCCGGCGGTGACCCAGTCACCTTCGCTGACAATGTAGCGGCTCATATGCAGATACTCGGAACAAAAACCGTCCCCATGATCGATCTCCACGAAAATGCCCGAGGTACTGTGGGAGCCCACATTGCGGATCACACCGCTGCGGGTCGCCACAATGGGGTCACCGTAATCGGCCTCCAGATCGGTACCCCGGTGGAGCTTCCAGTACCCATAAACGGGATGGATGCGATAGCCAAAGGCTGAGGAGATCTGGGTATCCTTCAGAAGCGGATTGCGCCAAAGGGCAGCTTCCTCCGCCTGGATGGCAGGCTCCTGGGCCCGGAATTTCTCCGGGGCCTGGATGGAGCGGGCCATATTGGGCTCCTGGGCGGCCAGATCCTCCGGAGCAGCCATGGCGGAATCGAAAGCCTGGGCCTTCTGGGCCAGGTTTCCATCCAGGGCCACCGCGTCGGACATAGCCTGGTGGGTAATATCGTACATGGAGGGGCACTGGGCTTCCTCCGCCAGAGCCTTCGGCGCACAGGCCAAGGCTCCCAGCAGGGCGACCAGTGCCGCCAGGGATAACAGGGTATTGCGTTTGATCAAAATATGTAAGTCTCCTTATTTTAACCGCCGAGAGTGGCCAGCGGTGTGTTATTGGGATGCCATTTGGCATCCGGGAACAGCTGAATCAGCTGAAATCCACATAGTAAACGGGGTTCACGGATTCTCCCTGGTAGAAAATACCGAAGTGGAGATGGGGACCCGTGGAGCCGCCGGTGGAACCCACATAGCCGATGACCTGACCGGCGGTAACATACTGGCCGTAGGACACGATGTAATGGGTCATGTGCATATAGGTGCTGGAATAGCCGTCGCCATGGTTGATGGTGACATAGTTGCCGGCACCGCCTTCCTGGTAGGAGGCAACGGTGACAACGCCGCTGCGGGCCGCCACAATTTCATCTCCCTGGAAGGAATACAGATCCACGCCATGGTGGAAGCGGCGGTCGCCATAGACGGGATGCACTTCCCGCCAGCCGTAGGGACTGGTGACATAGCTGGAACGCAGCAGCGGAGAGCGCCAGGCAGAGCTGCTGGAGGAGCCGCTGTCCCCATCGTCATCGTCATCCTTGGAGGAGGGGGTGGAGGTAGCGGGTGCCTTGGTGGTTTCGGGCACGGAGGTGGCCAGCCACTCCCGGTACTCGGCCATGTCGATATCCTTTTCGGTCTGGGCCATCTGCTCCATCAGCTCCTGCTGAAGAGCTTCGCCGTCTTCGATGTACTTCTCGTATTCCTCGCCAAAGCCGATGAGCTGAGTCAGCAGATCGTCGGCTTTCGTCCGGGCATCCGCCAGCTCCGCCTGGGTCTGCTCCAGGGCAGCCCGGGATTCCTCCAGATTGCTCTTCTGGAGTTCCAGCTCCCCCTGGGCTTCGGCTACCGCCTGGGCAGCCTCCCGAATGGAGGCCAGACGGCGCTGATCGGCGGCGGCAATTTCCTGAACCATGTTCATCCGATCCAGCAGGTCGGAGAAACTGGTGGCCTTGAACAGGACGGACCAGTAGGACAGCGCGCCCTCCTCTTCCATGGCCCGGATCCGGGACTTATTCTGCTCGTTCAGGGTCTGCAGACGCGTTTGCGCCGCATCCAGCTCCGTCTGCTTGTCCGCGATCATCAGAGAAATGGTAGCGATCTGGTCGGTGGTGTTGTTGATCTGCTCATTGAGGAGGAAGATCTCCTGGTCAATGATATTCTTCTGCTGAATGACCTCCTCCATCTGGGAGGCATTCTCGTTATACTTCTGGTAAAGCTCCTGGAGCTTGGCTTCATTTTCGGCGTTCTGGGCCTTCTGCTCCTCCAGCAGCTCCTTCAGCTCACTGGAGCTGGCGGCGCTGACCTCCTGGGGAAGGCTGTAGGACACCATCGTCAGAGCCAGGACACAGGCCAGAAGCAATGCGACTTTTTTCACGGTGAACTTTTTCATCAATGGTCCCTCCTTGGATCAGACATCCATGAACTTCCGAATCGAGGTCCAGCTGCCCACCACACCCACGAAGAGGCCCGCGCAGGCGCAGGTCGCGGCCATGGGAACCAGCAGCTGCTGGAAGGGCACAAACTGGAACAGCTGGAGCGCATCCACCTTGGCGATCTCTGTGACCAGGGCGTCATACATCAGCCATTCCAGGCCGAAGGCCAGGGCCGCGCCCACCATGCCCAGGGTAAAGCCCTCCACCACGAAGGGCAGGCGGATAAAGCCATTGGTGGCACCCACCATCTTCATAATGGCGATTTCGTCCTTCCGGTCGTACATGGTCAGCTTGACGGTGTTGGAAATGATCAGCAGGCTGACCACCAGCAGCACGGCAATGACACCGGCGGAGACGATCTGCAGCACCTTCTGCAAGGTGGTAAAGCCCTCGGCCAGCTCAATATCCGCTGTAACCTTGGCCACGCCGGGAATTCCCTCGATGCGCTCCTTGGTCTGCTCCATCAGAGTATTGTCCTCAAGGGTCACCACGAAACGGTGGCGCAGATCGGAGGCCAGCACATCGGTGAAATACTCGCTCTCGTCCTCGTGCTGGGCGATAAAATCCTTCAAGGCTTCCTCCCGGGGCACAAAGGTGGACTGGAGCACATTGGGCACCTGGTTAATCTTCGTGCCCACGCTTCTGGCCTCGGCATCGGACAGCTCGCTGTCCACATAGGCCATGATCTCATTGGTCTTGTTCAGATCCTCCACCATGATATTCACATTGGTCATCAGGGCAGAGAAGCTGCCGATGATCAGCAGGCAGGCCACGGTGACGCAAATAGCGGCGAAGGACATAAATCCATGGAGGAAGATGCCCCGGAGGCCTTCCTTCATCAAATATCCGATATTATTGATTTTCATAGCTAAAATACCCATCCATTCCATCGCTGACCACCAGACCATCGTCAATGGCGATCACACGATTATTGAAGCGCTGCACCAGCTCCTGCTCGTGGGTAACCACCAGCATGGTGGTGCCCAGATTGTTGATTTCCTGCAGAAGCGTCATGATTTCAAAGGACCGGGCCGGGTCCAGGTTACCCGTGGGCTCGTCGGCAATGATGGTGGACGGATTGTTCACCAGAGCCCGGGCAATGGCAAGCCGCTGCTGCTCACCGCCGGACAGCTCGCCGGGATGGCGGCGGGTCTTGTTCTCCAGGCCCACCAGATCCAGCACATAAGGCACCCGCTCCCGGATCTCCCGTTCCCCGGCGCCGATGACACGCATAGCAAAGGCCACATTGTCATAGACGGTCTTGGTATCTATCAGGCGAAAATCCTGGAACACAACACCCACCGTCCGCCGCAGGAAGGGGATCTCCCGCTTGCGGATCCGCTCCAGGGAATAGCCGTTGACATGAACGGTGCCGGAGGTGGGCTTAAGCTCACCGGTGATGAGCTTGATGATGGTGGATTTTCCGGAACCGGAGGGTCCCACCAGGAAGGCGAACTCTCCGTCTTCTATTTGCATACTAACACCCTTCAGGGCACGGTTGCCCTGGGTATAGGACTTCACAACATCGGTAAATTCGATCATAGTTATCATACTCCATATGAAAGTGTAACCAAATTGTAACACATTGTAACCGGCTTGTCAACGCTCCAAATGTTAAGATTCTATTGGAAACCAGCCGGTCCATTCCATTTTTTCCCGGTTTCTCTGTACAGCCAAAGCCTCCCCCCTGGTAGGGGGAGGTGGCACGGCGAATGCCGTGACGGAGGGGATGGAGGGTAACGAGTTTCCCAGCAGCCGGATGAATGCGACCCGCCGGTGTAGGGGCCGATTCTTAATCGGCCCGCAAAGCCTCCCGCTGGTAGGGGGAGGTGGAAAAAATCTACGATTTTTGCCGGAGGGGGTTGAAGGTTCCGACTTTCCCCGGCAGCTGGATGGTTGCGCCGCACCCTGTAGGGGCCGATTCTTAATCGGCCCGTCGCGGCCAAGGGCCGCGCCTTTGCAAATATCCAACCTTCAATCCCCTCAGTCGGCCTGTTCGGCCGACAGCTCCCCTTACCAAGGGGAGCCTTTTTGTCGGACTTCTCCGGTTCGACGGGGGGGTACTCAATAATCGTTGCCTTGCGGGCCGATTAAGAATCGGCCCCTACCTGGGCCTGGTGGAACCGACCGACAGTTTGCGGAATCCAGGCTTCCATCCCCTCAGTCATGCTACGCATGACAGCTCCCCTTACTAAGGGGAGCCTTTGGGGTGCGGATGTCGACCGACAGCTCCCTTTGCCAAAGGGAGTCTTTTGGCAGGCGCAAAATGAGGACCGCAGGTGCCTGCGGTCCTCGAAACGCACAAATCAGCGGGTTTCCCGGGAGGACAGATATTTCTTGACCATCAGGGCGACCTTAAAGACGATGGCATGGTCAAACTGCCGCAGGTCCAGGCCGGTGAGCTTCTTGATCTTCTCCAGACGGTAGACCAGGGTGTTCCGATGGACAAAGAGCTTCCGGGAGGTCTCGGAAACATTCAGGTTGTTCTCAAAGAACTTGTTGATGGTGAACAGCGTCTCCTGATCCAGGGAGTCAATGGAGTTCTTCTTGAACACTTCACCGAGGAAGATCTCACACAAGGTGGTGGGCAGCTGATAAATCAGACGGCCGATGCCCAGATTCTCATAATTGATGATGCTCTTCTCCGTATCAAAGACCTTACCCACATCGATGGCAGTCTGGGCTTCCTTATAGGAATCCGCCAGGCCCCGCAGATGCTCTGCCACAGTGCCAATGCCGATGACAGTCTTCAGGAACAGCTCATTCTTCAGGGTATCCTCAATGCCCTGGGCAATGCGCTCCAGGTCCTCGCCGGTGGTGCTGGCGGAGATCTGCTTGATGATGGCAATGTCCGTCTCATTGACGCTGATCACAAAGTCCTGGGTCCGGTCGGGGAACATACCGGTGAGCATATCCACGGTGGACACATCGCTGTGGCCGATCTGCCGCACCAGGAACACGGCCCGGGGCGCGTCGGTGGAGAAATGGAGCTCCTTGGCCCGGATGTAAATATCGCCGGGGAGGATATTGTCCATAATGATGTTTTTCACGAAGGTGCCCCGGTCGTGCTTCTCCTCATAGAAGGTCTTCGCCTCATTCATGGCAATATAGGCCATCTGGCAGAAGGTATGGGCCATTTCGTCATCGCCGGTGCAAAAAACGGCGTATTCCAGGTTATCACTGCTGCTGAGAATTCCCTTAAAGGTCTTCTGGTTAAAGGTGATGATGCTGTCGGCCGCGCCATCCAGCTTCACCGCCGCCTCGGGAAAACGCTCCCCGATCATGGCAAAATCCGTGCTGGAAATCACACAGCCTTCCGTGTCCATGACACCAAAGGTGCGGTCGGTGACATCCTTTAACTGAACCATTACACTCTGAAAAACACTGTTGGACATTTTTCAGGCCTCCCTATTCCAATTGCATAAATGCTTATTTCACAAAATTACCTTGTTATTATACAAGGCTTTTGCGCATTTTGCAAGTACCTTTTGACATTTTATTGCAAAATGTATCCCCTTTTTTATGGAAAATCCCAAGAAACTTTTTGCCAGAACCCCCTTGGCGGTCATCTGTCCACGGGTAAAGTGCCGGTTTTTTGTTAGGTTTCACAAATTCCGTCCAGCGATGCCACTTCCTCCGCCGTCAGCCGGCGGCAGGCGCCCCGGGGCAGTCCCCCCAGGGTCAGACTGCCCTCCTGGCGCCGCTCCAGATAGGTCACCGGCATATTCCGGGAAGCCATCATCCGGCGGACCTGGTGATATTTCCCCTCGAACACGGTGATCAGGCTCTCCCCCGCCCCCAGCGGCTCCAGCTTTGCCGGCAGGCATTGCGTTCCGTCCCCCAGGGTCAGGCCCTGGTCAAAGGCCTCCACATCCGCCTGAGTCCCCTGGCCCTCATGGCGGGCATAATAGATCTTGGGCACCCGCTTTTTGGGGGATATCAGCCGGTGGAGCAGATCACCATCATTGGTCAGCAGGAGCAGTCCCTCCGTAGCCTTGTCCAGCCGGCCAACAGGCTTCAGATCCCGCCCCCGGAATTCCGGCGGGAGCAGATCCATCACAGTCTTGTCCCGGGGATCCTCCGTGGCGGTGATGCAGCCTTCCGGCTTATTGAGCATCACCACCAGCCGTTCCCAGCCCCCCAGGGGTTCCCCATCCAGGCACACCCGCTGGGCTTTGGGGTCAATTTTCAGGCCGTTATCCCGCTGGGCCACGCCATCCACCGTCACCCGGCCCGCCTTCAAAATTGCCTTGACCTGACTGCGGGTGCCAACCCCGCTGTCGCAGAGATATTTGTCCAATCTTTCCATAGTTCCTCCGTTCTATCCCTCCGGGAGATGGGCATAGGCTTAAGTGCCAAATTCTTTCGGGAGGGATCTATCATGTTTGTTATGACCGCAAAGGTCGACAAGAAGAAAATCCTCATTGCCCTGGTGGCCGGGGTGCTGGTGATCCTGGGATTGACCACCCTGCTGGGGGCGGAGGATCAGCCCACCGCCGCCTCCCTGGGGGACAACGATGACAGAGTGAAATTTCTGACGGATCACGGCTGGGAGGTCGCCGCCTCCCCGGTGGAGGCAGGTCAGGTCCGGATCCCCAGCCAGAGCAACGATGTGCTGGACCGGTACAACGCCCTGCAAAAGAGCCAGGGGTACGATCTGACCCCCTGTGCCGGAAAGCTCGTCATGCGCTATGTGTATAAGGTAAAGAATTACCCCGGTGCCACGGAGCCGGTCTATGCGACCCTCCTGATCTACAAAGGGCAACTGGTGGGCGGAGATGTTACAGACACCTCCCCCAACGGGGTGATGCGGGGCTTCCGGATGCCCCAGTCCCTGCCGGAGGGAACCACCCCCGGGGAGACTGTCCCTTCCACCACCTGACCTTACCATCCTACCACAAAAAATCCTTCTTGACAACCGGGTTGGGCCGTGCTATGGTTAATGCAACTGAATCATGGTCTTCAGGGCGGGGCGAAATTCCCCACCGGCGGTAAAGTCCGCGAGCGTGTATGCGCCGAATCGGTGAGATTCCGATACCGACAGTATAGTCTGGATGGAAGAAGATCCGCAAGCATTTGCGTTTTTTCACGCCCTGAGTGGATACTCAGGGCGTATTTTTTCTACGAAAGTGGTGTTCTTATGGCAAATCTTCTGACCCAAATCGCCGAAAACATTCAATTCCTGGCCATCTGCCTGGCTCTCATCGCCGCCCTTGCCTGGGTCACAGCCCTTCTGGAGAAAAAGCTCCTGGGCATCCGTCCCCTCCCCCCTGCCCGCCGGGTTTCCATCATTGCCCTGTGCGCGGCCCTGGCCTGTGTGCTGCATATGCTGGATTTCCCCCTGCCCTTCCTGGCCCCGGATTTCTATAAGCTGGATTTTTCCGAGGTGCCAGTACTTCTGTGCGGCTTTTATCTTGGCCCCACGGCTACCATTGCCTGTGAGGGGCTGAAAATCCTGCTGAAGCTGCTGTTTAAGAGTACATCCACCGCTTTCGTGGGGGATTTCGCCAATTTCCTGGTGGGATGCAGCTTCGTCCTTCCGGCAGTTCTTATCTATCACCGGAACAAAAGCAAGACCAGCGCCATTGTGGGACTGACGGCGGGTGGCCTGTGCCTGGTTCTTTTCGGCACCGCCTTCAACGCCGTTTATCTGCTTCCCCAGTTTGCCAAGCTCTATGGCATCCCCATGGAGAGCATTCTGGCCATGGGTTCCCAGATCTGGGGCGGCATTACCGATGTGACCACCTTTGTCTTTTACTGTGTTGCGCCCCTGAACGGGATCAAGGCAGTCAGCGTATCCGTCCTGACCCTGCTGCTGTACAAGCGGGTGGAGCGGCCCCTGTTTGGAACGCTCTCCGCTGAATAACGAGAAAGACCGCCGGGCAAAGAGGCGGTAGCCACAAAACAGTTAACAGCCACAACAGTTTGATCTGTTGTGGCTGTTCTTGCATATGCAACCAACTTATGATAGCATATAATCAGTTAAACAAACCGATCGTTACTTGGGAGGATACATTATGTATTCTTTTTTTGCCAAAAAAGCTATGGATAAGGAAGCAGCCAAGTCCTTTTGGATGTGGTTTGCTGAAAAAGAGGAGTGGGTAATCAGCTGCATTGACAATCATGATTCCGCATTTATATGGGCAATTGATGAAAGATTAAAGCCTGTATTTCCGTATTTCAAAGGTGAACTTGAATTTCAGCTTGGATATAATGATGGTGTAGGTGCGTTCTTCTTCTTTCATTTTGGCAAGAAAGAGCTTGTCCGTGATGGAGAAACTCTCGGAAAAATGATGCCAGCCGAAATTGCAAAGAACTGGGAATTTGTCCTTGAAAAGTAAATCATCCAATTAAAGTATTGTCGAACAGGAAAGGCGCACTTCTATACACCTGCTGCATATACCGTGCGATTTGCTGCGTTATGCCGTGTCAAATCCTACTTTTACATAAAAAGCCAGAGACGCTCCTTCCCCCACTGCGTCAAATAAAAACCGACCTATGATTACCACAACCATAGGTCGGTTTCACTGTTTTGCGGACTCTGCCCCAACCGGGGGGGCTTGTTGTTAGTCGATATCCCAGGGTTCCTTCCGGTCCTGAACCGGCTCCTCCACCACTTCCCGGGGCAACGCCTGAGGAACCGGCTCGGTCTGGGCAGTCTCGCCCCGGCGAGGGGGCATACCCTGCTCCTGCTTCCGGCAGGCGAACAGGAAGAAGCTCTGTAGGAAGGGGAAAATCAGCCCCAGCACCAGGAACACGACCTTCTTACCCGGCATCGCAGAAGCATAAATATCGTAAAGTGCCATCTGCCCCATCACAAGGCTGGCAATGCTCACAAGGGAGGCCACCAGGGTCAGGGCGCTGAAAAGGCCGCCCAGCTGCACCGTCTCGGGAGTCAGGGAAGCGTATTCCAGGGAGTAGAAGATCTCCCCCAGGGTCTCTCCCACAACCTGGCCATGGATCGACCCGATAACGCTACCCACCAGGGCCAGACCCAGAAGGATCCACCGCTGGTAGCGTACCTGCCGCCGGGTCACATAGCGATACTGGTCAGAAAGGGAGCCAATGATCCACTGATCCGCAATGGGCAGCCAGGCCACCCAGCTGTGGGCAATGCCCCGTTTCCTTGCCATGGTGGACAGCGCAACAGCCTTAAAAATATAGCATATCAGCGCCAGCACCAGAACCACGGCGGCAACCCCCAGAGCGACCATCAGAAGGACCAGGAGCTTGTCCATGATCACCTCGATCCCCGTGAAGAAGCCGTCAAAATCGCCGTAAGCACCATAATCATAACTCATACATAATTCCCCTTTCTTATTTACCGAATTGGAACCCGGTGCGGAATTTGGTCCAAATCACCGCATCGTCTCCGGTTTGATAATACAATTCGTCGGTCGCGGCATCATAAATGCTCAGTTCCGTCAAATCATCCTCCCGGAAGGAAAGCACCACCATATCATCCCCGGCGGTAAAATACCGCAGGAACACGCTGCCATCCTCCCCCTCCTGGATCACCAGATCCCGGTGACAGTCGAAAAGCACCTGCCCCAGGGTCTGGGAGGTATAGAGCCGGTAATCCCCGCCGGGCTGGTCCTGGGCGAGGTCGCATTGCCCCAGGATATACGCCGTCTGGGTAAGTACCCCCGTATCCCATGCTGGTACATAGGCCTGGGCAGCCTGAATCTCCGCCGCTGTGGCGTCCCGTTTCTGGGATTGATTCAGCAGCATATAGCCGCCGCTGATAACCAGGCAAACCACAATGATGATCACGCCCCAGCGCAGGGTCTTTTCCCGGTTCGGTTGAAAAAAGGACAAGTCCATCCCTCCCATACATTTGCGTTACCCCTACTATACCACGAAAGCTGTCAATTGAAAAGGGGAAAATGAAAATTAGGGTGAAAGAAAGGGCTCCCCAGAGTTTTGGGTTCGTCAGGTGAAAAAGGGTCCCTTGGCAAAGGGGAGCTGTCATGCGAAGCATGACTGAGGGGATTGAAGCTATCGACATTGGGAAAAGTCGGTCAATTCCGCCAGCCCAGGTAGGGGCCGATTCTTAATCGGCCCGAAAGCTATCAGCCTCCGAGCGTCCCCGCCGAACCGGAAATGCCCGACAAAGAAGGCTCCCCTTAGTAAGGGGAGCTGTCGGCCGAGCAGGCCGACTGAGGGGATCGAAACCACCGACTACCGCAGTAGCCCCGACCTTCCACCCCCTCCGTCACGGCCTTTGCCGTGATACCTCCCCCTGCCAGGGGGAGGCTTTTCGGGCCGATTAAGAATCGCCCCCTACCGGGGTGCGGCGCATCCATCCGACTGCTGAGGGCATCGTTACCTTCGACCCCCTCCGGAACGGCGTTCGCCGTAACACCTCCCCCTACCAGGGGGAGGCTTTGCGGGCCGATTAAGAATCGGCCCCACCCGGGCGGGTCGCAACCGTCCGACTGTCGAAGGGCGGCTGTGGCAAAAGCCGGGGAAGGCCTTTCTGCCCTCCCCGGTTTGTCCATATTTCTTATGCCATCAGCTTGCACACCAGCTGGGTGTAGGCCACGGGATCCTCCAGCGGCAGCTCCGCCATCAGCTGTGCCTGATACATCAGCAGCAGAGCGTAATCCTTCGCCTTCACAGGATCCTCGGTCATGGCCTTCTCCAGTGCCTTCACCGCCTCGTGCTCCGGGTTCAGCTCCAGAATGCGGCCCACAGAGTAGGCATACTCCGGGTTCACCCGCTTCATATACTTCTCCATCTCAAAGCTCATGCCCTCGGCAGGGGTCATGGACACGGGATGCTCACCCAACTCCTGAGAGAGCTTCACTTCCTTGACACTGTCCCCCAGGGACTCCTTCACAAAGGTCAGCAGGCCCTTCAGCTCCTCGGCCTTGGCCTCCAGCTCCTTCTTCTCCTCCTCGGTCTGCAGGCCCAGATCCTCGGTGGCAGCATTGCAGAAGGACTTTTCCTGGTAGGTCATGAGGGTCTGGGGAATGAACTCATCCACTTCCTCGGTGAACAGCAGCACATCATAGCCATGGTTCTTCAGGATCTGCACCTGGGGCAACTTGCCCAGGCGCTCCCGGTTTTCGCCGGAGATAAAGTAGATCTTCTCCTGACCCTCGGGCATGGCATCCACATATTCCTTCAGGCTGACCCGCTTCCCCTCCCGGTGGGAGTCGAACAGGAGCAGATCCATGGTTGCATCCTTATGGGCACCATATTCACCCACGGTGCCGAACTTCAGCTGGCGGCCAAAGACATCATAGAACTTCTCATAGTTCTCCCGGTCGTTTTCCAGCATACCCTTCAGCTCGGATTTGATCTTCTTCTCGATATTCCGGGCGATGATGGTCAGCTGGCGGTTATGCTGGAGCATTTCCCGGCTGATATTCAGGGACAGATCCTGGCTGTCCACAATGCCCCGGACGAAGCGGAAGTGCTCCGGCAGGAGATCCTCGCAGTTATCCATGATGAGCACACCGGAGGAATAGAGCTGCAGGCCCCGCTTAAAGTCCTTGGAGTAGAAATCGAAAGGAGCCCGGCCGGGGATATACAGCAGGGCCTTAAAGGTCACAGAACCCTCGGCACTCATGTGGATGGTTTTCAGAGGCTTGGTGTAGTCGAAGAACTTCTCCCGGTAGAAGGTATCATACTCCTCCTGGGAAACATCGGCCTTGTTCCGCTGCCAGATGGGCACCATGGAATTCAGGGTCTCCATCTCGGTGTAACTTTCATATTCGGGCTTATCCTCGGGGGAGTCCTCCGTCTTGCGCTGCTTGGTGACCTCCATGCGAATGGGATAGCGGATATAATCGGAATACTTCCGGATCAGCTCCCGGAGACGATACTCCTCCAGATACTCGGAGAAATTGTCGTCCTCGGTATCAGCTTTCAGGGTCATGATCACATCGGTGCCGGCAGCATCCCGGGTGCATTCGGTGATGGTATAGCCATCGGCACCATCGGAGACCCACCGGTAAGCCTTCTCCGCACCGTACTTCTTGGAAATCACGGTGACGGACTGCGCCACCATAAAGGCGGAATAGAAGCCAACACCGAACTGGCCGATGATGTCAATGTCCTCCTGCTTTTCCATGGTCTGCTTGAAGCCCAGGGAGCCGGACTTGCAGATGGTACCCAGGTTCTCTTCCATCTCGCCCTTGTCCATACCAATGCCGTTATCCGAGACGGTAAGGGTGCGGGCTTCCTCATCCCGGGTGATGGTGATGGCAAAATCCTGGCGGGACAGGCCCACCTTGTCGTCGGTCAGGGCGATATAAGCCAGCTTGTCAATGGCATCGCTGGCGTTGGAAATGATCTCCCGGAGGAAGATCTCCTTGTGGGTGTAGATGGAGTTGATCATCAGATCCAGCAGGCGCTGGGATTCGGCTTTGAATTGCTGCTTTTCCATAATAAACAAACTTCCTTTTCAATGGTTAGCACTCTTTGTGTTCGAGCGCTAATATTATAACGCAGCCTGCGGAAATTGCAAGTCCTTTCCGGGAAAATTCTTTCTTTGTTCATAATTGCCCGGCGTATCACCGCCGTGGGATGGTTGCACCGCACCGATGTAGGGGCCGATTCTTAATCGGCCCGCAAAGCCTCCCCCTGGTAGGGGGAGGTGGCAAAAATCTACGATTTTTGCCGGAGGGGGTTGAGGGTTGGGACTTCTGAGGTAGTCGATAGCTTCAATCCCCTCAGTCGGCCTGTTCGGCCGACAGCTCCCCTTGCTAAGGGGGAGCCTTCTTTTTTCAGTCTTTCCGGTTCGATGGGGCTGTCCGACTTTCCCCAGAAGCAGCCCAATAACGCAACATCCCCCACGCTTCGGCGTGGGGGATATTATATTGCTTTACATAATTCAGGTCATGTCACAAATACCGTAGTCTCGATTTTTCCGCATTACTTGGAGGCGGATGCCTTGTAATTCGTATAGGTCAGGCAAATCCAGCCCTTGCTGCATTTGCCCCAATTCTCACCGGACACGGTCTTGACCTCGGTGATGGTGAACTTCTCTCCATTCTTGGCAGTTCCCACCACGGAATAGCTGGTTCCCGCACCCTTGCGTATATTGATGGGGCCGTCATTCACGGTGACCACAGTGCCCTTATCCGTCTCGCCGGAAGAAGGGGCCTTGTAGTCCGTGTAGGTCAGGCAAATCCAGCCCTTGCTGCATTTGCCCCAATTCTCACCGGACACGGTCTTGACCTCGG
>CAYRYT010000034.1:0-14717 GCA_964428625.1 uncultured Oscillospiraceae bacterium
GGGGAAGCAGAATCCGCTTGGTAATGTCCTTGGACACCTCGCCCGCCATGTAGTCACGCTGAACGGCGTTGATGGTGGGATTCTTGTTGGCGTTCTCCTGCTTGACCTCTTCGTTGTTGCATTCGATCAGGCTCAGGATCCGGCCGTCGGTGGTGTTGGACTGGCGCAGCAGGCTGCGGGTGTAGCGGTAGGTGATGTACTCCTTGGCCACCTCAAAGGCACCATGGGCCATGATGGACTTCTCCACCAGGTCCTGAATCTCCTCCACAGAGGGGCTGCGCCGCATATCCTCGCAGCTGATCTGGACACTTTCGGTGATCCGGCGGATCTGCAGGGGGGTCATGCGGAACTGCTCGTCGGCGGCTTCGTTGGCCTTGGTAATGGCCATTTCTATCTTATTGATGTCGAACTGAACCTCGGCACCATTTCTCTTTATGATCTTCATGAGCCTTCCTCCTTTGGAAATGGGATTGCGCCGGGAAGCGCTAGCGGTGGTTATTATACTACATATTGTGGTGGAATGCAAGAGTTAACCACAAAATAATGTGTTTTATTTTCGTCCTACTTTTCTGCCCGGTTTCCTCCGGGAAAGGCCCGGCATATGCGGATTCTTCGCACTTTCCTGGTGCCATGGCATAAACTGGGGTATAAGCGCTTCGCTTATGGATCAGTTTATCGGGAGGTAAAGCTATGTCGGAGCAATGTTTCCAGTGCCTGAGCTGCAGGCCGGAGGACCTGTGTCAGGCATTGTCCATCCACACGAGAAAGATCACCGATGCCTGCCGGGATCAGGATTGCATTGAGGACCTGCGGGTGTATCTCACCACAGGCTCCCAGGCCATTCTGGAGACCGCAGCCGGTGCTAAGGTACGCAGCGCCCAGCTGCTGTTTACCCAGGTGGAGGTGGAGCCGGTGGCCTTTGACCGGCATCATTTCTGCGTGGATGCCACATTCTACTATCGCATCGTCGCCGATGGGGTGATCGGCACGGGCAGACCGGCGGCACTGTATGGCTTGGCTGTCTTTTCCAAGCGGGCGGTGCTGTGCGGGGAGGACAGTCGGGCACATATCTATACCAGTGAAAACGCCATGCAAGCCCCGGGCCTGCATGGGGGCAACCTTCCCAGGGCAGTCGTGGAAATCAGACGCATCAATTCGGAAGGATGCTGCGGGATTCCGTAACCGGAAATTATGTTCTGTTCAGCAGGCGCTTCGCAATTCCCTTAATTCTGGTAAAAACCGACGCATTTTGTTTCGGAAGGAATTCTTCGCAACGCGCAATGTTTCCCTCTTTTATTCGACGCAAGGCAAGGCTACGATTCGCGTTTGCTTTCGAAGAAACCAGCATAGAAGGATTCTGCTGACTTGCCTGTTCAAGGGTGACTTCTTTGTATGCAATTCTCCCACGGATACCCTTCCAAAGTTTTTGCCCTTTATCAGAATGAACAAGAACTACGGATGTGCCTTTATTGTCATCCATTTCCTGTTCGATATCCCAAATGCCCCAGAAATCTCCCAAAGTGATATCGCTGGATCGTTGATATCCTTTGAATTCGCAATTAGCGCATGACGGTCTGGAAATATAATCTCCCACAAACAAGTTCATAAATAGGCTTTGCGAACTGATTGTACGGTACTGTGTTCCGTCAGCATATGTAAACGCATTGGAATACTGGTATTTGCTCCATCCGGTTTCTTTGGAACGCATGTTTATATGACATGGCAATTCGCTATCAGCATCCGTATTTGCTCTGTATTCTATATAGGATCTCCACGCCATAGGGGATGGCACACCGTGGCAAACAAAGTCTACACAAATCAGATTGTCAAAGTCTTTCCGAAGAAAGGATTTCAGTCCGGCAACCTGGCAAGGGGTACCAGAAAACAGGACGAGCTGGCCTTGCTTCAATCTGTCAAGAATTCGGATAAAGGAATTTCCGAGATTGCTCTCAGCGTATTTTGCCCCTTGCAATTTCGATAGATCCTCCGTGCTGTCTACGCTGCAATGATGAACCTGGAACCTGTCATTGTATGCTGCGCCATATACAACACCATTTTGCGCCAATACGGAGGAGGCCAATTCCGTAAAAATCCCTCCCGATGAACTATTCATGCGAACGGCATCGTTTTTGGATAGCGCAGCGTAAGCAATGGGCAAAGTGCTTGCTGGGGTTTCTTTTTTCAGAACAGGGCAGACATTTTCGCATAATCCACACGCAATGCAGTTGGTCAGATGGACAAGCTTCGGGTATCCAAATTCATTGGCATCCTTCTCCATTTCAATACACTGGTTGGGACAAATACTGGCACATGCAGTACAGCCTACACATTGACTTTTGTCAGCCAGAATTGGCATACAAGGAGCTCCTTTCTATCACCGTTTTTGATATTATTGGATGTCAGTATGCTTTGCATTATGGACGCGGAATCTGATTCATGAGAGACTGTTTTTCAGAAACGAAGTAAACGCTTCCTGCTCACGGCGAAGCAAGGTATCAAACTCCGTATAATCGCACATAAGGTAATTTTCTTCGGCAACCAAGTGTTTCCATCTGTTTTGGAAGTTGAATTTCTGTAACAGCGTCTCTAATCTTGATGTCATATAGTTTTCCTGGCCCTGCCGCTCGTATACGATAAAAGGTCTGTTAAAGATCATTGAAAAAACGATACAATGAAAGGAATCGGAACAGACCAAAGAAGCCTTGCTGACAAGGGAGATAAACTCACCGGGGCCGGCTGAATATAATTCGGGAATCTCCTTGTTCAACAGCGCATATACGGCATATCCGTTCTGCTCAGCCCAGGCATCTATGCAATCCGAGCCGGTTTCGTTTCCGAGATAGTATTTTAGGATATAAGGTTTTGAAAGATCGACTCTAGGTTTTTTGGCGACACGGAGCCACTCTTTCTTGCTCAGCATCATCGTGGGATCAATCAAAACCGGGACATCCGCATGGATCAGATCTTCAACTATTCTTTCTCCGGCATATTCCCGTACCGAGATATGAGCAAAATCCTTTAATGCTAGCTGATATTCTTTCTGCCACGACTCCGGGATACCGTCTACTCCAAAACTTGCGGAAACAGCGATTTTCTTTTCCTTGCTGGAGAATTTCAGAAAGTAATCATAAAACTGGGCAGCCGCGAAATGATAATTCCAAATCTGGTCGCTCCCTGCCACAAAAAAATCAAACGCATTTTGCAGCTTTGAGGGCAAATGGTCGCAATGATAGTACACCTTTGTGGGGATGTGCTTATTCCATTTGATGAAGTTATTCCATCTTGTGATATTGGCGCCAAAGCGGCGTTCCGCCCACTCCGGAAACATACAAGCGGCTCTGGCGATCCTCTCTTTCACCCAAGTCAAATAATGGCCATTGGAAAAGGGTTTTTCGTTTGTGGCTGTTAATGATACAACATCGCAATGAAAACCCGTTTGAAGGATGCGACACATTGCATAGTTCTGCAGCCTGTTTCCGTAATTTGTGAGATCTGTAATCGTGACAATTCCTATTCGCATGTTTGTACCTCAATTACATTCGTTTCAAAACGGCTCGTTTCTGGGGCAAGAATAAATACATCCCTCTTGCGACATAGCCACCGATAACAGGGCCAAACAGCCGTTCACATTTGGTTTTAAATAACCGCCATTGATGCACGACCCGCTCATCATCAGAAAGCCATGTCGCACTGTACCAGTGAATCGAATAGGTTCGCTTTGTTTTCTTCAGACTTTTGCCATCCGCAGATAATGGACAAAAGAATTCCGGCGGATAAAGGACGGCATCCGTAAGGTTTACAATGGATGTAGGATCCATATGTTCCGGGAAAAGGTGGGCAATGCATTTGGTATTCCGAATGGGACAAGGCAATTGATCAAAACTTCCGTCTAATAGCCGAAAATGAATATCTCTGTAATCATCCAGCATAGCCCCGACTACGGGATTTCCCTTTTCCGCACCAAAACCCAGCCCCGTCGCAATACTCTGCGTGTCTTCAAAACCAAAGAATGCGGGAGCGTGTAATAAAGCATTGAGGGGCTTTAAAAGCTCCACATCCGTATCCAAATAGATTCCACCATAGTGAAATACGATCCAAAGGCGGGCGTAATCGGTTACAAAAGCCCACTTACCTTCCGCGTACGCTTCTCTGGCATAATCATTTTGAGACAGATCGAAATTATCTTCGTTCCACTCGATTAGCGCATAGTCCGGACAGTATTTTTTCCAGCTGGCAATGCACCGCTGCATCAATTCTGGCTTCGGATTCCGACCAAACCAGCAATAATGAATGATTTTAGGAATCATAGGTTTCCTTTCTTACAACGAGCGTACTAGTTTCTTCGGATGAGTTTATTAAAAATTCCCACAGCGCTTCTTTTTAAATAGGCAAACTCATCCGTTCCCTTGAATGCCAACACGAATACCGTATTGGGAACAATGGTACAGATGATCAGCTTTGCAATTACATTACCGACAGTCGAAAACACACACATGCTGCACAGGACCCAGCACAATCCTCCACCGATTGTCATTACAACCATGTAATGACAATAGCGTTTAAAATATAGCATCGGATTCTTTTTAAGACCGTAGCGATATACAGCATAGGGTTCATACCAGAGATTGGTACAGATTCTGGCGATTAAGGTTGCAACATAAATGCCAAAAATCCCCCACATTCTCCCCAAAACAATGTCAAGCACCAGATTAATGATACCGGTGAGAAACAGAAGATATTGACCATGCCGAAATAGTCCCAAGGTACTCTTATAGGTATAACAGGCCTGTAACATTCCAATCGTAAAAGAGTTGAGTGCAATGATAAACGGGATTTTCATGGGCAGAATATATTCCGCGCCAAAGAACAGTTTGACAAGATCGGAGGAGCACAGAGCAATCCCAATAGCGCCCCAACCAAATAACCAAAAATTGGCCAGGTTAAGGACTTTAAAGAACCTATATCGTCCTTCTTCATCCGCCGTTGCGTTTAAATTACCGACACTTCCCGGTAAAGCGTTGAATACCTGTCCAATGAGCGCACCAACAGTTGAACTAAGTAATGTGTAGTTAGACGCATAACCAACGGAACTAATTCCGCTAAAGAAAGAAATCGCTATGTTGTCGGTACTGTTGACCAAAACACCGGATACCTTATTAATGGCAAGTGCCTTGATATTGACAAATAGACTTTGCGCTTCGTTCTTCGATAGCGGTTCCACATCTTTGCTAAGAATATAGGGATAATCCTTGCTTGCTTTTTTGGAGACCCAAACATTATACACAATACTTCCGATGATTTGAATCAGCAGATACCCGATATATTCATGTGTCAATAATAAGAAAATTGTTTGGAATGCACTTTGCGCAATGGTTACTACATAATTATACCCGGAGACAATATATTGCCGCTGCATTGCAGTCAACAAGGATGCGCGGTAGCTGAAAAAATAGCTTACCACGGTATTGAGCAGATACAGTCCATATAAGAGATAAATGCTTTCCTTGATCGCAGGGGGATCTTTGATTATGTATCCGAGGAACGGCATGATCGCCATACCCACGATTCCGACAAAAATGCCGATCACAGTATAAGCTTTGCGATAAAACTGCATGATTGCGGCAATTTTTTTGTGGTTTTCTTCTGCAATTGGCTTGTACAATGCATAAATGATTGCACTGCTGATTCCCAATTCCGCCAGAGAAAGTACAGACAGGATATTTGTGAAAAGCCCGCTTACGCCCAGGTATTCTGCAGACAATGTACGCACAAAGATGATTCTGCAAACAAAACCAATGACTGTGTTAAGCCCATAACCAACAAAGCCGGTGAACATATTGATTAAGGAATATTCTGTTCTACTACGCTGCTTCATGTTACCTCCCAAAATCAATGCAGAGATACGATTATTCGCTGGAATCTATTCCGCTACCCATTTAATCTGCGGATAAGTACCGGAGAAATTTTTCAATTTCTCCTTTTCCTTCAAAGTTTTTCTCTTGAATTCTCGTTTCAAACTGGCGCTTTAATTCCTCGTTTTGCAATAAGCTTAGAATTCCGGACAAAAGACCATCTACCGTCGCATCCACGATGAGGCCGTCTTCGCCGGAAGAAATCTGATCCCGGATACCGCCGGAGGGTTTCGTTCCGATTATCGCTTTTCCCAGCATACCCGCTTCGCAAATGGTAGTGGAATACCCTTCGGTATAAGATGGCTGCACATAAATATCGCAGGCCTTCATATAGCAGTAAGGATTCGTTTTGGTACCAAGTAAGAGAACATGCTCCGAAACCCCTTGCTCGTGGATCAGCCGCTCTAATTCCGGTCGCATATCCCCGTCACCAACAAGATACCAACGAACCTTGTATCCTAATCCGACAAGATTTTTCGCAATTGCCGGAATCATATCCTGTCCTTTCTCGGCTGAAATACGACCCACAGTCAACAAGTTCGTGTATTCGCGGGAAAAAGCCGGTTCACATATGCAGTTCGCTTTTTCCAGGATATCCTTCTTGTCGATTGGATTGTAATATACCGTAGCCTTTGCCGAATCAAAAGGAATTGCCTTCGCAAAGGATGCCAGTGTGGGATTGGAAACGAAGAAGAAATGATCGATCTGCTGATAGTACTTTCGGAGGCTTCGGCATTTATCCTCCGGGAAGGACATTTCGCCGTGGATCCAAACAACCTTTTTTTTGCTTTTGATTCGATATAACAAATTCAACAGCCGTTCCGGCGACTGTCCGTGGTAGGAAATAGCACAGTCAAAAACGGTATCACAGATCGGATCGCTGCGATCTACGATATAACGGTAATTGTCGATACTGTCTTTCCCCATGCGGATCTTGGCGTAATAAATGCAATTTTTCCAAACATTCATGAGGCGCAGCTTTTTTATATCTTCAAAGAACAGATCCTGAAAACTTACCATCTGATCAATGATCAAATGCACATCCGACGGCAGTTCGTACAGAAGCTCTCCGGTTTTTTCGCTCAAAACCAGGGTGACATCACAATATTCCGACAGTTCTTTAATAAAATTCAAAGCAATTTTATTGGTGCCGCCCATTTTAAGCCACGGCAACAAAATCGCAACCTTCTTTTTCTGCATTTTGCTATACCCATTTTACCCTTTTCTATGTAATGCCAAAGAGAGCCAAGATTTCGTTTGGTATATGATCTTCTCGAAACGCAGTCGTCTGTAATTGTCAGTTTCTACAGCTTTGTCCAAGGAAGTCACTTCCGTATGCTCCTGAAAAAACAGGGTTCGTTTCAGATGAGAAAAATACTCCCGAATATCTATTTTTCTCTCAAAAGCGTAATAATAGCACCGGGAAACAAACGCATTTGCCTTCTTCTCAATGAGATTTTGGGAATCTCCCATTTTGACAATCATTGCTTTCCATACACGGTAAACCTTATCACATTTTAAGCAATAATCCTTGTGGGTGCGGCCAATCAGTGTGGTTCCGTCACCAATGCTGTAATTGTATATCGGCTTTCTCACTACACCGATTTTTTTGCAATTCGGAATAACCTGACAAGTAAACACCTCGTCCTCAAACAGATTCAGTGTCTCATCGAAGCGAATATCCTGAACCGCATCCCTTCGGAAACTTTTCGTCCAGGTATAACCGAACATGTCTTTTTCTGACAACTCTGTAATCGTTTCCAGCTTCGTTTCCCGGACTTCACCGGGGATAAAGGCCTCTTGCCGGCCATTCCCATAGACCTTATGATGTCCAAAGAAAACAACATCCGCTTCGTATGGATGGGTTGCATCCAATATGCTCTGCAAATAGCCGGCTTCGAGATGATCGTCACTGTCTACAAAGCAAATCCAGTTTCCGGTCGCGATATCCAATCCTGCATTCCTGGCAGAAGATGGCCCACGATTGGACTGATGAATAACATGATATCTCGGATCCTGCAATGCATAGTTCCTGCAAATGGTCAAGCTGTGATCGGAGGAGCCGTCATCAATCAAAATGACCTCATAATTCAAAAATGTCTGTGCGCGAATCGATTCCAAACATCTTTCCAATGTCTTTTCGCTATTATAGATAGGTATAATAATTGAAAAATCCAACATTCTTGATTCCCTCTATAATCGAATGTAGTCCAGCAGATACTTGACGCGATACTTCAAACTCAGTCCGCTCTCCAGCAGCATGAACTGCATATTATCCTTCATTATAGTTTTAAGATCGTTGAACTGGTGAAGATAATCCTGGCGTTGTTCCTTGGGAATTACCTGAATCAGGACGCGCACTTTTTGAAGATAGAAGCGGAAAGCTTTTTGATACAATCGTGGATAATGCTGCTGAACAAACTGATAGTTTACCCGCCACGCTTCTTCTTCGTCCATCCGATTTATAGAAAAAGGGGAGGTCATAATGCTCTGCGGGCGGATACGATAGCAATAATAGGCATCCGGAATTTGCACAATTTTCTTCGCACGGTCAATCAATTTGTAAGTCGTGAATGCGTCCTCGCAGACCTTACCTACCGGAAAACGAAGACCATCCCAGCATTCCCGTCGATACAACTTGTTTGTGGCGGCCACCGGAAAGGCGGTGTCGTTGTACAGCATTTCCAATATTTGTTCTGAAGTTCCGGTCACATACTTTCCGCATCCCCAGACTTCCTGGTGATCTGGATAACAGGAGCGAATGTTACAGGCACAAATGTCCGCATGTTCCGCTTCCATTATAGACAGCATGTTTTCAAACATATCAGACACTATCCAGTCATCACTATCCACAAAGGAGATATACGCACCGCGGGCAATGTCGAGTCCTGCGTTTCGCGCATCGGATAATCCGCCATTCCCTTTGTGAATAACCTGTATGCGTTTGTCCTTCAACGCCCATTCATCACAGATAGCGGGACAACGATCGGGCGAGCCATCATCCACCAGAATTATTTCTAAATTCCTGTATGACTGCCCGACAACGGAAGCAATACATTCATCCAGGAAGTCTTCCACCTTGTAGATTGGTATGATAACCGAAATTAACTTCTCCATAATTTACCTTTCTTTATACATCCGATAAATCCAGCGATGAATTCGAGGTGAAATAATAATCAGAATTGCTGCCAACTGTTGTCTCTTTATCAGAAGCCGTATATTTCTTCTTTCCTTCACCAATGTCTCCCTGCATTCGTGACATAATTGCCTGGATTCGCGGTCCTGGAAGAAGGTTAACCCGTTTACAACATTCACAACTGACGATAACCAAGCCCCCATTGCATATGACTTGATTTCACCCTCACTATTCTCCAAAATACATCGTCTGGCAACCAATATATTGTTCATTCTGGAAAGGACTTTTGCATCATTTGATAAAGAGTTCTCACGACTCCAATATTGGTATCCCGGAAAATCCTGAAAAACGATTTTCTTCGCCCGTTGGAACAAAACAAAATTTCTCAACAAGTCTTCATTATTGATTACTTCTTTGTTCAAACAGCTGTCATCCAACAGGTGCCGCTTGTAGAGCTTATTACATAAAGATGGTGTCATCCAATCACCGGACAACAAATCTCTGATTGCGTCCTTTTGATCTTGAACGAGTATTGTTCCGGTACCTGTGCTGCCATTCATGGGTTTGCCGTTATAGCATACCCTTAAACTGCAATGCGATATATCGGCGTCATGTGCGATCGCGTTGCGCAACAGCCTTTCATACATATTCGAATCGACCGCGTCATCCCCATCAATAAAACCTACATATTCGCCCGTTGCCAACGAAATACCTTTTTCCCGCACCTGGACAAGACCTGCGTTTTTTTGATGAATTGCCACGATCCGGCTATCTTTCTTAGCGTATAAATCTGCTATAGCACCGGTATCATCCGTTGAACCATCATCTATCAGCAACAGCTCCCAATTTTTATGTGTCTGAGCGATTACACTATCGATACATCTTGGCAACCATTCAGCAACATTATAAGCTGGTACGATAATGGATATCTTTATATTATTCATATTGCTGCCACTTTCTATCCCAGATAATATTCCTGTATTCTATTCATCCAGCTGCTTACAGAATACTTTTTACGAACCAATTCTCGATTATACGCGATATCTTCAGGATTCACTTTGAATTCCGGATTCACAACTGTCTCAATTGCGCGTTTGAGTTCAGTTGCATTTCCGCTTTGGATCCAAAGGATATTCCGGAATTCCTGAGCAAATAAATTCTCTGGTATATCACTGCAGATTACCGGCAAGCCAGCGTATAGCGCCTCCAAAAGGGCATAAGAAAGCCCCTCCGCTCTGCTAATATGCAAAAACGCAGATGTTTCTTTATAAAGCTCGTTAATATCAGAAACCGGCCTGGAAAATTCTAGGACAGGGGAGACCCCGTCTTGGGATAAATAGGTTTCACATTCCTCTTGCCCTACGACTTTTATCCTCAGCCCGCTGGAGATATTTCTCGTTGCATCAACAAGCAGATCGACACCTTTGCGATGCACTTCCCATCCAAAGAGTAACAAATACTTTCTGCTATTTGTTTGATCGATGGCTTGCGTATCAATTCTGGAGACATCAATCCCATTAGGAAGATACTTGATATTTTCTTTATTGAATCCTAATTTTTCTGCAAACATAGCATGTTCTTGAGATACGGACAAGAGCGTTGCTCGCTTGCTAACATATCCATACTGGATCTTTGTTAACACCTTTCGTGACAAGGAACTTTTCAGATAATTCTCTTTCAACGCATCATGCAGGTGCCAAAATACTCTCCTATTTGGCGGTGCTGTTACGGTTGCCGGAATATCATATAGTTCGAAATGAGAATGGACGATATCTACTGCATTTTCATGATAAATTGTTTTAAATATCCGATAGGTTTCTGCACGAAGCCTGGCCTGCGATTCCGGCAGGAAGTAAACCCTTGTCCTTTTTTGGATTTCTTTACACCAATTCTTATCCTTCGCTCGTTCAGGAAACGCATAAATGGTTTGGATTCCTTCCTTTTCCAAAGCCATTTCCAAACTGCACAAGGAAGAAATAAAATTTCCTGGAGCAGGAGCTGCAAATGCACATGCCTGCAATACAATCATCTTTTATTCCTCCTTGACCAATTTCAGTATCATTTTCTCAACATCATGGACGGTTTGCTCTGTTTTAAACAGATTGCCTCGTATCATTGCCTGCTTTTTATAATGTTGCAATAACGCAGGGGCATCTAACAGCACCTTGATTCCGTTATACAATGCTTCTTCATCGTTTTGCGTTATTAGCCCAAACTCATTATGGTTTCCAAGCATCTCTCTCATACCGGACACATCGACTGTGCAAACAGGTGTACCTACGATCAACGATTCGGTGACTGCAGTGGAAAATCCCTCCGAAAAACTGGAGCACACAAACAAGGAACATTTTGCCACATATTTATAGGGATTTGTTTTATATCCCAATAAGGAAACCACATCTCCCAAAGAATGATCTGAGATATACTGCTCCAGTTCTTTCTGCTGAGGTCCGATCCCCAAGAGATACAGATGTATCGGATAGCCTTCCGCGTATAAGCGATTTATGACTCGAAGCAAACGATCAAAACCTTTCACAGGTTTTAGTGTGCCTACCGCAATGATACCTATCGTATCCCTGTCGATTTCTGGCGCATCCTCCTGTGACAGCTTAAGGATCTGATCAGATTCAACCGTATTGTATAATACCGTTGTGTTTCCTTCATAATGGCAGTTTTCCAGAAATGCGCTACGAACACCTTCTGACACAAAAACCATGTTGTCCATAGCATTATAACAGGCTTTTGCTTCCTCAGTATTTCGGAATGCGCCACGAATATCTTTGGGGGAACGCATGGTGCAATGAACCCAGGCCACTAATTTGGTATTCGCATGATCACATCCGCTGATGATTCTTGCTGCCGGACCTTCCAAATAGGAAATTTCTATGTCGTATTCATCTTGAATAAACCATTTATGTAATAATTCCGGCGGAAAAATCTTCATGATATGACTATTGCCAGGAAACATTTTCGGGAAAATGGCATGATATTTGATATCCGGACTTAAAAATTGCTCATTTACGCCGCCGCCGAACAGGGCAATAACCGATACATCAAATTGGGATAAATCCATATTATTGACAAGATTCACCAAAACCTTCTCAGCGCCGCCTTGCCCTAAATCGTGAATAAAGAATAGAACCTTAATCATGACTGCTTTCCTCGCAAATTCCATTTATGTAATTTGTCATACAGGAAATCGGGGAGTATACCAACCAGAATCGGCCGCAATGCCCGGGCATATCCCCATGCCGGAAGTTTCAACTCTTTTACGGCAAGGCAAATCACATAAGCGGAGTTCAATCTGTATCGAAACTTTCTTCTGCTGTAGGCATTGCGATCGTCTCGCATGCTATAAAGGACTTTCCCGATATTCTTACCCCGATAGCCGGCTTTGTACATTTTCATCCACAAATGGTAATCTTCCACGCGCAGTAATTTCTTGTCCACAGTATAGCCGCTGACAGCCTGGTAGGCTTCTTTTCTTACCATACATGGAGCATGACAAAAAGGTGTCTCATATAGGAAATCAATACCTTGGGGATATGTTGGATGAGAGATTCTTCCCCATGTTCCGGACTCGTCAAAATAAGCCATATCCGTACTCACGATTGCAATATCCGGTTCATTCTGCAAAACTGACAGTTCTTCGGCAAAACGCTCCGGTGCGCAGATATCGTCGCCATCCATTCGTGCAATATAGGCACCTTTGGCTACGGCAAGGCACTTGTTAAGCGTAGCGTTTAGACCAAGATTCGTTTCGTTTTGCAATACAACGATTTTGTCCGGATACCTTTCTTTGAAGTCCAGTGCTACACCCAATGTATTGTCCTGAGAGCCGTCATCACACAGGATCAATTCCCAATCAGAAAAGGTTTGATCGAGAATGGAATTGATCGCTTCTGCCAGCGTGGGCGCACAATTGTAGATTCCCATAATTACACTAACGGTAACCATCTGATTCACCTCATTTCTTAGGATAAACCCCATGACAAGTAAACTTGATAGTAATAAAAAGCCAGGAAACAGACGATCAATCCCAGCTTAAGCAATCTGGCGGATTCCTTGGTAAACATATGATCCAGTTCCCAAGGCAGCAAGATGGCGGTTGCGTATATGGAGCAGTAAATGGGGAGTCGTCCGATAAAAATTCCCGAAGTTACTGCACTCAAGCAATAGAGTAAGGTCGATAGAATGCCCATGTTACAAGCCAGATCAATGATCGGATCTTTTGCGGCCCGGATGTAGCGAATGCCGACCAATGACAGGATTGTCGGAATGGCATACACTAGAACGCGGATCGGATTCGTTCCGTCATCATCACTTGCCTGCCAATCGCTCACCACATTGGTATATTGCGTATCCGACAACAGCGTATCCAACAGAGTCGTAAACCGATCGACAAACGCGATGGCGACCAGGAAGAAAAGGATTGCCAAAATCGTTTTCTTATTCCAGGAGTTTCCCTGGACAATAAATACGATCGGGATCATCAAAAGCGCGGAACCGTGAATCGTAGAGGCCAAAAGAATAATGGCAATCAGGGGCACATATTTTTTCTTCAGCATGAACTCTGTTGCAGCAAAGATTAACGCAACAGCTGTAAACTGTCGCACACCATTATGCATCCAGGAAAGATAATCCGTTGTTGCAACAAACATAAATAAGGCAAATACAAAATTAGAGGAATACTTTCTAAAAACCAGTGCAATGCAGATCCCCTGTATGGCTGCCAACGCCGCAAAATATAACTCGTATCTTTGACCGACGATACACTTAATCAAAATACTCAGAACCGAAAATCCCTTGTCCTTTTCAACCCCGGCAATGTAAGAAGGAATTGCGGAAATCGTATCAGGTAATACCCTGAACATTCTCATATACGCATCCGAATCGCCAAAGTACAATGGCCTGGTTGCAGCCCACCAAATCAGTGGGATCATGGTAAAAACAGCAAATCCTGCGGTTACTCTCCGTTCCTGCCTGCCAAGCACATATATTTCCTCGTATACGCTGATGACATGGCTTGAAAAGTATACCACAAGCAGCCAAATCAAAATCAAACCATATTGCGACATAATAATCTCCTTATCTGAACCGAATGTATCTGCAAGGGCACAACTTATCTTGCAGGTACAAAACAGCACAAAGCAATACCTTTTATCCTATCATTATATCATAGTTCTTCCGGGTATTCTACCTTTTTCGCAGGAACATTATCGACCTTTTTCGCAAATCAGAATTATTTTTCCAGAAGAATACGGAATGAGAGGTTTGTATTCAGCCGGATTTCCCTTTTTGATTCTTTGACAGGGAACGGTCAACCAATATCCCAGGGGATTTTTCTGGGATTCTTGTCCCATCTTTGCCGTGTTCCCCACCGGGAGCGGATCATACACTGGAGGGGAGGAGGGGATATTATGGCAAAACGGAAAAATCCCGCCAGGCTGATCGTGGAGGACCCCAACACCCCCGGGGAGCTGCGGGACTTGATGGCGGGAATTCTGGCGGAAATGCTCAGACGGGAGGTGGAAGCCCATGAAAATCGCGGCCTACTGCCGGGTGTCCACGGAGAAAACGGAGCAGCTGGACAGCCTGCGCCATCAGAAAGAATTCTTTGAGGCCTACGCCGAAAAGCAGGGCCATACCCTGGTGGGTCTGTATGCCGA
>CAYRYT010000035.1:0-14283 GCA_964428625.1 uncultured Oscillospiraceae bacterium
AATATAATCTTTCTCATTTTTACTCCTCTAATAAATTATTTATAAATCCTTGAAAGTAATACAAAATATCATAAAAGCTATTATACAATTCAAACAATTTAGCATCGTCACTAAAATGAAATAAATAGCTCTCATTACTTAATGTATCGCCGTCTTCCATAACTCTCAAATTACCAAGCAAACAATACTCTTCACTATTATCAAACTCACCTTCAGTAAGTTTATAATGTTTGTATTGTTCTTTCTCGATAATCCCTATTGTCAACCAAGCATCTTCGGATTGGTTGACGCTCTTTCTAAACTGCACGCTTCCCAAATCATGAGAAGAGCAATTATCCGTAATATAGAATTCAGGGTTAAGTTCCTTTATCACTATATTGGAAAATTGCTCTAACAACTGATTGAAAGCGGCGTCTTGAGAAAACTCATTAGTAAACGCCATCTTTACTCCTTATGCAAATACTAAAAAGCTGTCTTTAAGAATATCCAATTTTCCTTTAATAACAGCTTTCAAACTTCCTTCAAACATCTCTGTCAAGTCGTTGTCTTTACTAACACCAACAAAATAGTCAGGTGTTAATTCGGCAACGAACCTGCCGTATTCGTCAGCAAGATACAAACTGATTTGTAGAACATGGTCGCTTTCGCTAAACTTCTCTACAATATCGCTGTCCAAATGCGGTTCTTTCTTAAGCATAATGTTAAGATAAACATATGCCCAGTTACCTTCACCGTCTTCAACATACTCGTCTATATCTTTGCCTTCTTCTTCTGCCTCTTTCTCCCAAACCTTGAACAAATCTTTCATCCAAGTCTTTGCTTCACTATCAGGTAACATATCTGTTCCGTTATAATAGTAAGCACCCAAATCGATTGCTTGTCTTATAGATATGTCGCCGTCAGTATAAGACCAATATCCGTCCCAGCAACTACCGTCTTTCACTATTATGTCAGTCCAATCACCTTCGTCTATTTGAGACAAAACATACTCATGAATCTTAGACATAAATCCATCATACTCTTTTACAACACTATAAACTTGTTTTTCTTTAGTCATTTAAAAACTCCTTAAATAATTTTTTGTTTTCTTCGTCGTCTACATATATGGATAAAGAAGAAACACTAACATATTTACCCATACTAATGAGAATTGGTAATTCCAAATTCTCATCGCTTTCTTTGAGAGGTGATTCGTTATCAAGCCACTCAAACCCTTTGTTCTTTAAGAACTTAAACAAAACTTCTGGATTTACTTTTTCTTCAATGTCAAACCAAAATAAATCACTATTGAAATACGGATTAATAACATTGAATTTCTTTTTGAATAAACCCATTATTTGCCTACAGACGCTATCAGGTCTGCGAGGACTTTTACTGAAATAAAATTGCAACCTAACCATTATTCCTCCAATAGGTTATTGCCCTTCAACAAATCTATTCCTTTATCGATAGCTTCAAAAAGTCTCGGCATAAAATGTTCTTCCATAACATCAACTTTTACTTCGTATAAACTGAACACTTGATATACACCTTTGTTAAATATCTTAACGCTCAAATACTCTGCAGCGTTTTCAGGCAATATATATCTAATTTCAATAAATACATTCTTGTAATAGATTTGTATTGCAGCAACCTCGAAATCTATATCGTCCGTCAACCATTCTCTTGGTTGTTGTTTACCAAAATCAATAATTGCTTGAACGATTATTCCGTTTCTTTCGTTTTCTAATTCTTCAATTCTGTTGTTTACATCTAACAACGCATCTATCGGATCGTTGTCATATCTAATATCTCTTTTGTCCATATTAACCTCTCTTTACTGATATTGTCTTCAAATCTATACCAGCCTTCTTACACTTTGATATTATTATCTGCTCTATTAAATATTGAGACTTTCTAATCTCGGTAAAGAAAATAATAATACCAGCACTATGCTTGCTATCAATATACTCTTTCAATTCTTTGTAATCTTGTTCATTAAAGTCAAAGATTATTCTCGTTGCAAAAGTTATTTGGTTGTTCAAGGTTAATTTACTAATCACTGCCATAGAAAATATTGTTACCTCAAAGAAATAGATTAAGAAAAACATTTCCATAAAATCTTTGTTTTCTTTGATACCGTAGACACACGCTACAGATAAAACAATCCAAAACATCACTTGCAACACTGAAATTATTATTGTCAATTGATTAATATATTGAATAGTCCTCTTAAATAATTTCATCGTCTTCCTCCAAAGATTCCATATATCTCAATTCTTCTTCTAACATATCAGAAAAGAATTCTGCAACTTCAGTCGACTCTCGTTCAACTCTTTGCTTAACATAGAAATCTAATAATTGGTCTTGCTGTTTATCGTCGATAACACCATAATGTCTTAGCAACCAAACGAAATCAACAGCAGCCGACATTTCTTTATCGAATGTCATTCTTTGCTCCTATAATATGCAGCTATCTCTTCTGCAATATGTTTCAAAGACTTAAACTCAAACCTATCTACTCTACCACTTTCGGATTTGTGCTCTAATAAGAAACCACCTTCGATTTCTTTATTAATATTATTCCTTTTGACTACAGAGTAGTTTTTAATACTCGTGTCTAATGGAAACACATAGATAGAATCTTGATATTCTTTGAAATCAAAACTTTTTTCTAAAGGCTCACTGTATATAGTGTAACCTTTTAAGAATTTAATTATACTTTTAAAGCTTTTCATTATTTCTCCTTTTATACTTTAATTGATAATGCTCGCATACTTTTTCAGATAACTTAAGAGTTCCATACTCTTGCGTCATTATATCCCATAATGTGTTGTATGTTACAATCAAGCAGGGATAATATAAGTCTAAATTATATTTCCTGCATACTGGAATAAAATATGCTTTCATATGGTTATCACTTATCTTATCGTAGAACACCATAAGTAATTGTCTGTTTTGAAATACCTTTGGTGTAATACTCAAACCTCTGCCAAGCATTACATAATGTTTGTCGTCAGTTACAAGATGTTCCATTATCTCTTGCACCTGCTTCGTGTTTTGTTGCTGCGTCTTAACATTGTTTTTAAGCATCACAGCTAATAAATCATTTAATCCCATTGTTACTCCTTATAGCCCCCTTTCGGGGGCACATAAATTAATTATTCTTTGCTCTTATTTCTCGTATCCAACCTCTAACAAGGTCTACAATCCAACCGAAAAATGTTTTCTTCTTTTGTTTATAAACCTTTAACTTGCTACCATTGTCAAACACGAAAACTGTTCCGTCTTCTTCTTCATACATTTTAACCAATGTTCTTTTTTCCATACTATTCTCCTAAATTGTAAAAAGCTTCAATAGTTTCGATAACAGCCACCGTGTTGTCATAAAACACTCGGCTATCCAAACCTTCACTTTCTTTATAAGTATATAACTTACCAAAATCAGCTCCTATAACGAAAGTCTCACCAACCTCATCTTTCTCTAACCAACCTGGCGTGATAATAAGTTGTGGAACTTCGTCTTCTTTGATTTCTAAATTCCATCCTTTGTATTTAATGGAATTTTTCACATCTTCTAATAATATGTGAATCATTTGTCCCCCTTACAGAATTTTCCCCGATTTTCTGTTCTTATCAACTATCTTTTGAATTTTGTCCTTATCCAACTTAGTGATTTTGCAGAATAAGTCTACATCAAATTCTTTTAACTTAAAGAACATATTAAAATAACCACTGTTGAATAATTTGTTATAAAAATCAAAATACTGTCGAACTATGTAATCCAAATTGTTTAATACATCATTGTTATGGTATAAATACTCGTCATCAGATTTAGGGTCAACAAAACCTAAATTAACAACTTGAAGTCCACCTAACAACTTATGTATCTCTTGGTAGCGTTCTGCCGTTACTTTCTTATTGAATACATAGAACTGCTTATCTTGTAGTTTCCTACAAAAGATACTGTTACGCATATTATCACAAGTATCCAAGAAATAACTCGCTACTACCTCAAAACAATTATTTACAACATGCGAAGATACAACTGTGTTGCTACATAAAATCACAAGCCCTTTCTCAATATTAAATGACTGATAAACACCACCTGAAGCATGTATTTGGTGGCTTCCAAATACATCAAAACTTCTTGATACATTTGAACTATTGTAAATGTTTTCACTGTCATTAACAAATTGTCCCTCATACACATTTTCACTGTAGCGACTGTAATGTCCTGCTACAACATTTTTACAATGGTCTAAGAACGAAGACTGTGATATGTCGTTGCTATCTTTAATGTGTTCGGACGCAAATACATACTTTGAGTTTTCTATAAACTTACTGTTATAAATATACTTTGATTCTAAATCACAATCATGCAAGTTGAAATTGGCAGTAACACCAACTTCTTGCTTAATCAACTTATTTACTTGTTTAGTGTCAAGAATTCTCAAATCACGAATCTGTTTTCCTGTTTTACATCTGATTTCAACAACAACAACAGATTTACCATAACCAATATCTTTGACAGTGTCAAATATACTCGCATTTTCATTTGGGAAAACATGAGTTGTCGCTTTGACAATATCAAATTCCTTACTACCTCTAAACAAAGTAGTGTATAATTTATTAACCATATATCCTTCCTCTATATACTTTTTTGATAACTTCCGTATAAGCTTTATATGCATCTTTTATTCTGAAAGCAGTTCCACAATCTACACCTTTCATATACTGTTTAATATAATCTTTTGGTGAAATAAGCTTGCCATCATTACCAAAAATTCTTATCTCAATATCGTCTCTTCTTATCGTTATAAGTGCACTACCATCATTGTTATCAAACTGTCCTAAATATTTCTCGAATGCCTCTGTATCTGTTCTGAACTCTGCCATTAGATTATCAACTCCAATATTAACTTGGAACTGTTGCAAATATGGTAAGCTTCCATTAGAATGCATATTCTCACTAAAATCAAAAAACGAATGAAAATGTTTTTGAAGTCGCTCTACCAATGGTTTAGTAGATACCTTCTTAACTTTTTCTCTTTTATAGATTCTATACGCAGAATACAAATTTTTACCTGGTGTAAATGTATATGTCTCTGGTTCTATATCACATTCTTTTATACTATCTTTGCCATATCCATCATCTTTTACATATAGAAAATCATGTCCTTGACTTCCTATTCCTACAAATCTTAAAAGATATGCAATATCTCTAAATAACGAATGTCCATTTTGGTTACAAAAACCATAACACATTTCAACTGTTTTGTTGATATTGTCATCTCTATAAAATTTTTGAATAATTATTGCTGTTCTTCCCATTATATTTCTCCTTCTAACAGCTCTGCTATTTCTCTTCTGCTTCTATAAACCTTACTGACATTAGTAGATTTATTCTTATGATGTTTAGTAAGCACCTTATAAAAATAACCATTTGGAACTATGATAAAATAAATTCCAAAATGGTGTTCTGCAGAGTTTTCAGGCTCTGCAGAGTCTACCATATGACAATAAAGTTTATCCCCTTGTATTACAAAATCATAATACGCTTCTAAACACTCATCAAGTTCACCTTGATAAGTTTGAAGATAATTCTTTATTCTCTCACAATTCATTCTCCCCCCATTAGACTATATAACGAAGAGCCCTTTGGAATATACAAAGTAAGCCCTTGCACTATATTGTCAAATTCTTTGAACTGTCCTTTCGCATATTTTTCTGTATAATCAACTTCATAAGTTTGCAAATAATTACAATCTTCTCTGTCAGTCGTATAATCTAATACGCTACCTCTTAACAAATTTGCAATCTCTTCGTTGTTATCAGAATCTACACGAAACTCTAAACAAAAATCACCGTTGCCTTCGTGATGAGATACTAAAGGAACTAGACCAACAGATTCCAAGTCTTTTAAGAACCCTTCTTCTATCTGTCTATAAAGTTTCTCGTATTCATCCCAATCGGCGTCAGTCATTTCTCTGCCGTTATCCTCTTTGAAATTAGACTCTATTATATCTTCAGGATAATAATTCAAGTCTATACAAAGATGATTAGACTCCTCACATTCTTCCACCTCGATAGGTGTGTCTTTTAATTCTTTAACCATTGCATCCTCCTCTTTGTCTGATAATACTTTTTCAGAATAACTAATGCTGTTGATATACCATACATCCCAATTCTCGTCTTGTTTTAATACTAAAGTCATATATGCTTTCACCATTTCACCATTCGATAACTCATAACAATCAGATTTGTATATGGCTAACAACTCGTCATCTGCTTCCTGAATACCAACATATTTCCAATCTAGTTTATCAACTTTACGATAAAGGAAGTTTTCTCCTCCTTTCCAATACTCATTAGTATGCTTATCAAATATCTGTTTGATTTGATAAGTGTTCACCAATTTCATCATATTCTAATTCTCCTTCATATAATTTTCTTGCTCCTTCAAACTCATGTCCACAATTTGAACAAACGAAAGTATTACTTGCAGCTTCTGCAAAGAAATACTGAAAGTCAGTATTATCCATCAATACTTCGCCTTCTTCTAATCTCAAATTGAATTCAATAGAACCAGTTACGCACATATTGAATTCTTTACTCCCACATTCTTTACAAACTAACATTTTATTTCTCCTTTTTCTTTGTAGTTTTCTTTTTCTTTATTCTATAATTACCTAAACGCCAATATTCTGCACCACATTTGCAGCATATCACTTTGTTATAATTCACCATATTGATAAGTGTGGCTCTATATTTATAAGTATATGCGCCACACTTACAAATGAATTCTCTCACAGAGCATAAACCCCGTCAAAGACTATATGTGGTATAACTTCGTGTTCTGCTCCACAATGCGGACATTTGGCTTCTTTGAACTTTTGATGCATGTCATCATCAAGTTCTATATGGTCAATTCCTTGAGCCATTAATTTATCTAGGTAATTATTGTATTCCTCGTCAGTGAAAATGAATTCAATCTCTTTATCACATGACGGGCATATGTATTTATAATTTATTTTATTATTTCTCATACTAACTCCTTACTTTGTAAAAAATCTACTACTTCATCAATGTCAGGAAATTTGTTTTCACAAGGAACTGCCATTTGAGTAACATTGTTATCCAAACTTATATACATTCCTTCTTCGTCCAAACCTACTAACACATCTTGTTTAGGCGTATGCAATATAACTTGGTCATAAGATATTTGCGTATGCCTTTTTAACCAATCGTAATCCAATAAGTAATACATATACATATTCATTAAATTGGTTATTGCTTTAGGTAGTCCGAACAATCTCGTCTCTACCTTCTTTATAAATTTCTCTAATAATTTGTTTGACATAATTTCTCCTTTGCATAATCGCTTACTTCAATTAATAAGTCCTTCATTTCTTTCACGGACAATTCGTCAGGGAATTTGCCCGTCTTCGTTTTCACAAACCACCAAGAAGAACGAGAGAAACCGTAATGGCTTCTCTCAAATTCTTTAAGCCTTAAATAGACTTGAAGTCTTTTATATTCTAACTTGGTCATAACAGTTAAAAGTTGTATTTCGCTCTATAAGTGCGATATACTTTTTTAACCTTTTTGTCTTTGGTGATAAGATAGTATCCTTCAGGACCTGTTATACCAAAGAACTCCCCATTATTCTCCTTGTAATCATTCCAATACTTATCCGCTTCCTTCAAAGTATTAGCCTTAAATAAAGAAGAATACTCATTCGCATATATCGCCCGTGATAAAATAAACGGATGATAATGTCTTATTACTTCGTATTTATACATTGTTTAACTCCTTTTTGAATTCTTTTAATTTTACTCCACTATCTAATTCTTCTATCATATACTGTGCTTGATTTTCAACAGCTATTTCGCAAGTGGCTTTAACCACCCCGAATAAGTTGTTGATAACTTCAGCTACATTTGGATATAACAGATTCTCTTTAGATAATGGGTAATGATACTTACTAAATAATGGTTTACCTTTATAGAATACATTATCAGCAAAGAATGGACCATTGTTTATGTTAACATCTTCTAAAAATGCTAAAACATCATCAATAGTCGTCTTGTTGAAAATGCTCTCAAGATAACCACTTTCACTTGGGTTTCCAAGCGTATGCAATATGTCATCGAAATAATCTTGGCACTCATCTTGATGCTCTCGTAAGAAAGCCTGATACTCGCCAGGATAATAATATTGCAATCCGTCTTGCACCCACAACTCGAGGGTCTCTCTCAACTCCTCATTATTACGGCTGCTATCACAGTCCAAGATATACTCTTGTATTGTCATAACTAACTCCTTAATAAAAATTTTTCAAATGCCTTTTTAATGGCTGTTTCTACTTCCTCATCAATTATGTTGTAAACAGCCAACCTGCCTTCACCAATAATTAAGATAGAAGGTTTTTCATTTAGATGTTCTTCCACAACTAAATGAAAACAGTGGTTGTTAACTTTAAACATAATATCTCTATGATTAATAACAGTTCGAGAATAAGATACATCTTGCGATTTGAGATAATCCATAATAAGCTTTTCAGCTTCAAAGAAAATATCTTTCACAAGTGTATCTAAATCCTCTTCCAACCTCCATATCTGTTCCAAAATTTTCTCGTATCGTTTAACATTATTCTTGATTGAGCTCTTCATACATTTCATCTGCCTCTAATTTCTTTTCCAACTTCGCCCCACGAATTAAATGAGATATACCTAAAAACAGTTCCACTATAGAATCAAAATACTCTCTGTCCTCATTCCAATCCAATACAATATTACCCTCTTGTAAATAAATACCAAAGCTTAAATAGTCTTTAATATCTATCATAATTATGTCTTCGTGTCTACTAACATCAACCTCTAAACAATCCCAATCCATTTCATCTAATTCGGCAAACAACATATCGATTAACGCTTTATGAGATTCAACATATTTCTCATAAAGAGGTTTCAATTTGTTTATCTTTATTCTTTCCATATCGAATGCTAACATATATGCCTCCTAAAATTCTTTGACATTGTATCTATCTAAAGATAACGAACACTTAGAACACCAAATCTCGTCATCCAATTCCCCGTCATCATGCGGGTCTTCGATAATATCAATATCACCATCAACTTCACCTAAAAATACTCTGTCAGTCCTGCGACCTTCAAATACTTCGTTACCACAACCAGGACAACGAAGCGTTACTGTATCAACAGGTTTAGTCAACGCTTCTTTATATTCCTGTATCTCGTCTTCAGGAATATTTCTCATCTTCAACTCTTTTTCAATAAAGTTAAAGTCACATCTCCATAAAGGTTGATAACCTTCTAAATATATTTTTTCGCTCATATTCTCTCCTCTTTGTAATCTTCTATCTTGTATGCTATATACTCTGATGATAAAGCCAACTGTTCCAAGTATTTACTTAATGCGTGCGGACATTTATCCACAGCTTCCCAAACCAAAGTCTCTTTATCACCTTTGTCCTCATAAACATGTTCGAGGAAATCCTCTAAATGTTTTTTAATCTCGTCCTTTGTTAGTTCTGTTTCTAAAACAAAAGACTCACATACAGCATCATCAATGCTTGCTATGTCATCATTGTAATGGTTGCATTGACTACCAAATAAAACAATTATATATTTCATTTCTCCTCCAATTTGAATCCTGCGTAATAAGCTCCGTCTTCATAAATTATTGCAAGATTTCTTTTATCGAAAATAATTGCACCATTAGCCTCGGCGTTAGTATATTTACCATCATTATTGTAATAGTAAATATTATCAGGACCTATCATTATGCGCACTCGCTCTGTGATATAAACAAGTTCTCTTTTACCACTCAATACTGTTGCATGATAAACTTCGCCTGCTTCAATTTTTTTACCAGATAACAAGTGCACAACAATGATAATTACGAATATTGTGGGTATAAATAAATAATTTAAATAAAACCTCAACATTCTTACTAATCTTGATTTCAATGGCATATTATTCCTCCATTTCATCTATCTTTTTTATGACACCAAATGTCAATATGTCATGCGCACAATCACAAGCAACACCGTCACAAGCTCTTTTAAGCGCAGTCCATATATGCTCATAGAATTCGATTAGATTAGGATATTTTGGACTTCCGTCTTCATTGTGTAACGGTTTACCATAGATATAGTAATGTCCTTCTTTATCATTATGACCCATAGAAAATGAAGTCATAAGTAATCTGCACCATAACTCAAGTGTCATATCTTCTCTCTCAAACCATCTGCTAGACCAACCACCTTTTGGAATGTTAGTGCCTGTATAGTCTCTAATATATTCGTTTAAATACTCTCTGCATTCATCTGCAAATTGTAATGCGAATATAACATAAGACCATCTATTAGGATATTGCAATCCTTCATGCACAACTCTATCCAAATCAAATTCAAAAAACTCACTTCTATAAGTTCTCAATAAATATTTATATACTGTCATTTTTGTCTCCTTTATAATATACCGATGAATTCAAAACATTCGGCTACACTTTCGAAATACATATCTTTATTTCCTAATTCTTTTAATACTAAGTATCCTCTTTCGAGATACAACTCATATCTATCACCAGAAATCTTTAATTCAAAAGAATTCTCTCCGTTATTATCAATTTCTTTGATAGTTACATTTTTCAACTCGTTTTCAACAAACTTCTTTATGTCTTCACGACATGTCTTTTCGTATTGCTGATAGTGATAAAAACTATTTTCAGCAACTTTCAAATTTACATCTTTCATAATTTACTCCTGAATAAAAAAGAGGGGATTGCTCCCCTCAACCCCTGTTATTTCAATAGACCTGCAGAAAACAATCTGAATTCTGCATCTATTAAAAAATTACTCACTTTCTTAAGATAACGAGTCTTATTCGCTATGTCCTTTTTATCTTTGTAATAAAAAGTCTCAACGATTGGCTTTTCAGCATAAAACTCGTTGTATCTTGCCAAAAGTTCTTCATCAGACATTTTTGCTATACGATTAGCAGGATAAATGTCTACAATCACTGCTAACCCTTCCAACATAATTTCTCTTGCTTTTTGATACCTCATATTTGTATCTCCTTTTTAATTTATTGTTTGTTTCTTAATCACCTTCAAAAATCCATAATCGTAAGTTTGGCCGTCGCCTTTTACTCTTATGATTTTACCATCACCTCTTTGATAACCTTCAAATTCTTTGTAGATTATCAAGTCATCAGAACTTCTATTTTGATAAATAGTCGTTCTTACACCAACAGTCTTACCGTCGATTTGTATCTTTTGAGATAACAAACCTTTAACTCTTTGATAATACTGTCCTTTATTATCACCATGCAAGTCGTGATAAGTCACAAATATATAATCCCTACCGATAATAACATCGCAGGACGCCTTCTTATCTACAACTTGATAGTTGATAATCGTGTATCCAAAAGCAGATACACTTAAACAAATAAATAATAATAATGTTCTCACTCTTAACTCCTATTTAACTAATTCATACTTAAATAAATCTTTTACTAAATGCTTAGCGTAATATTCTCTAAGCAACCTTTTAAGTTCCAATATCATTGTATTTAATATCGGATACTTATAAGTCAACACTGGTTTACCATCTCGACCTATCTTGCCACTTTCTTCTTTAATGTTTATCTCATCCATTATTTGCCAAGTTCCATAAATAAACTCTTCATTGTATTCATCAGTAGACTTTATCTCTTCGAGTATCTTTATAAACAAATCCATCAAATTCTTTTCAGCTTTAATCAAGCCTAATCTTTGTATATGTAGATCCGCTGATGTTTTTGGATAAAGTTTTCTATTGCGAGCAGTTTCCGTGAAAGTTAACTGATTAGAATAATATCTACCGTCACTACCATAAAAAGACCTACATTTGTTTTGAAAACTTAAGCAAGTATAGATAAGACATTTTTTGAGGAAATTTTCGTCTTTTCTGTATATTCCTAAAGAATCAAATGTCTTGTTATATATATCATCTGTCCATTTATATTTTGGAAATACACCTGCACAAAACATTACACAACCTTCTAAAAAAGAACCATTTGTTAAATGAAAACCATGACCATCATATCTTGTTACTCTAGTTAAACTAATATTTTTAGGACTAATATTAAATGACCAACTTGCTAAATACCCTATTATACCATCACTATATGTTTTTATAGTATTATATTGACGATTAGATTCTTTACCATTTAGCTCACAAAGTATACCATCTGTAGTTGAACCATATATTTTACATTTAGGATAACCTTCACTCAACTTATGATATACCTTTTTAACACTTATAACATCAACTGCAACAGGTTCATTGTTGCTATCAATATCAAAAGCAGTAAGTTCTGCTTCTGTAAATTCAGGTATATTGTTATGATTAGCATCAGGAATCCTATTCAACCATTGACAACAAGTTATTACACCTGGTGTGGCGTGAAAGTGTTTGCGATTTAAGATATAGCCATTAAATAAATATTTATTTATAAGGTTTTGCGATTTAAAATATTTTGCAGGACTATAAACTATATAACAATCATCCGGTTTAACGCAATAATATTTAAATGCCTTCCAAATAAACAAATTAGCTAAATCATTAGAAATAACACCCTTATGTTCTTTCTTCATTTCTTTGCATACAAATGACTCTTTCCAATTATTATTTCGTTTAGTTCCATACATATTATCACCACCAACTTCACTGTATGGTGGATTTTCATACATGATAACTATACAGTTAGGGTCGTTTACTTTTTCTCGCACTACATCTTCTAAAACCTTACCATCACTACTTACTTTAGTCGGTATAATATCATATGATAATGCGTTAACAGGTGGAACTACTACTAAACACTTATCACCAAAGTTCTCTTGCAATACTAAATATTCATTAGGCTCTAAAGTTGATAATATACAATGTGATAATATTTCATCAGGTAAACCACTCTCTAAATTACCAACACCAGCACAAGTATCAATTACAACATAATCTTTACCCTTAGGCTTAACATGTTGTTCAATATAATCAATCAACATTTTTTGACTTAATTTTACATAGCCTTCTGGTGTAAAGAATGCACCCAATTCTTTTTGTTGCAATTTAGTATTAAGACAATCCATTACTTTTTCAAACTCTTTGTTAGTAGATTTAGTGTATGGAATTATTCTATCGGCAAGCAATTTCGGTTTTCTAATTTCACCATTTTTCAAATCTAAAAAATCATCTTTATTCGGATTCTGTTTATAATACTCTCGGGCTAACCCAATTATATTAAAAAAGTCCACATGATATTTAGTATATTTTTCTTTGGTTATTAAATTAGTTAATTCATTTAAACCTTTTATACTATTATACTTAATAGAATGCACTTCTTCTGCAACAATATTTTCAGGCTGATATGACGCAGCCCCATCAAATGTTTCCTCTATTTTATCTAAATAATCTCCTGACTTAAATATATAAGCAATCTCTCTGTTTAAATCATTAGCTATCAAATAATACGGAAGAGGTTTACCTAACAATCTCAACTTAGACGCATATCTAATTAATTGTGATAAAACTGCACCAATATTATTAATAGTCAATTTGTTTTCAAACAATACTCCTTTATATACACCGTCAGAATTTACTGCGAAATCAGGCGACAAACCAATCCTTGAATAAAAATCAACCTGTCCATCCCATTCGCTTTGATAATTTTTACTCATAATATACTCCTTTTATTTTAATATGTATGCTAATAAAATACCGCATACGAACCCTATGCCAATAGGCTTGCTAATAAAAACACCTATTAACAAGCCAACCAATAATAATACAGAATAGATTATACATCTCGACATATCTACCCCCAATTTTTCAACAAATTTATTTTCTTGGATAAGTGATTACTATTTATTAGTGTATCCACAATCTCTCTTTTTGGCCTTGACCTTTCTAATAGTTTTTCGTGTTTTCTAACGCCAGCGTCAGTCAATCTACGAAGCCACCACATATCCGTTCCATCGTGGTGAATATACTTAAATTTTAATTCGCCATTATCATCCAATATTTGCAAATAACCCGAATCCCGACGCCATATCAATGTTAGTGTGTCATATGTTTCAATTACCTCTCCACCGTCACAATTACCTCTCCAAGTTCCTACACTACCCGCCAACACACAGTAATCTTTTTCTAATAAATTTTCTAGATAGTCTGTAACTTCTTGGAAAATCATACTTTGTTCTTCCTCGTCATATTCACAATCATATTCGTCATATACA
>CAYRYT010000036.1:0-13900 GCA_964428625.1 uncultured Oscillospiraceae bacterium
CGTTGACACCGGCGAAGGGCTTCTCGTGGAGCAGGCACACCAGATTGTGCTTGGCGGCGTTTTTTTTCAGGATCTCCATGACCAGCTGGTTGGCATCACAGGCACTGTTGGCATCGGAGAAAATGGGGGCCAGCTCGTGCTGGCAGGGAGCGGCCTCATTGTGCTTGGTCTTGCTCAGTACACCCAGCCGCCACAGTTGTTCGTCCAGATCCTTCATAAAATTGCTCACCCGGGTGCGGATGGTGCCGAAATAATGGTCATCCAGCTCCTGGCCCTTGGGGGCCGGGGCACCGAAGAGGGTCCGGCCGGTGAGACGCAGATCTTCTCGCTGGGCATACAGATCCTTGGGGATCAGGAAGTATTCCTGCTCGGCACCCACATTGGCAATGATCCGCTTGGTCTGGGTATCCCCGAAGAGCCGCAGGATCCGCAGTGCCTCCCGGGAGACTTCGTCAATGGACCGCAGAAGGGGAGTCTTTTTGTCCAGGGCGGCACCGGTATAGGAGAAGAAGCAGGTGGGGATGAACAGACTGTCATCCTTCACAAAGGCAAAGGCGGTGGGGTCCCAGGCGGTGTAGCCCCGGGCCTCAAAGGTAGCCCGCAGTCCGCCGGAGGGGAAGGAACTGGCGTCCGGCTCGCCCCGAACCAGTGCCTTGCCGGAGAATTCCATCATCACCCGGCCGTCCCCCACCGGTTCGATGAAGGAGTCATGCTTTTCGGCGGTGATGCCGGTCATGGGCTGGAACCAGTGGGTATAGTGGGTGGCACCCCGCTCAATGGCCCAGACCTTCATGGCCTCGGCAATTTCGTTGGCCACATCCAGGGGCAGGGAGGAGCCGGTGTCGATGCACTGCTTCCAGGCAACATAGATCTCCGGGGCCAGCCGCTGCTTCATGGTTGCCTCGTTGAACACATTGCTGCCGAAGATTTCGGGGATATGCAAAACCTGATCCATAGGAAATGATCCTTTCTGTTTCGTCACAAATAGGGCGGCTGGGCCGCAGATTTATATTCTTTCCTATTATAGCACAGCCTCCCGGGCCATGGCAAGAGCGAATGCGGGGGATTTTTGCGTTTTCCACTGGCGAAATTCACAAAAATGAATTTCTGATACCTTCAAACTTGCAAGGAAATCGAGAAAACATGGAAAATAGGGAAAATGGTCGGGAAAATATGAATTCCCGCCTACTTACCTATTGCAATTTCCTGACAGAAACAGTATAATAGGGATACGAAGTTGTGTGTGGGAAGGATGGATCACAATGGCAAGCTACGCATTTAAAAGCAGAATGGAACTCCAGAAGGAGGCACAGAAGCTCACGGCCCGGTATGCCGACCTGAAGCAGGAGGGACTGAAGCTGGATATGTCCCGGGGAAAACCCAGTCGGGCGCAGTTGGACCTGGTCAGCGATATTCTCCAGGTGATCGTGGACCCGGAGGACTGTGTGGTGGACGGTCAGGATTGCCGGAACTATGGCGATCTGGCGGGCCTGCCCTGCGCCCGGGAATATTGGGCGGATGTACTAGGATGCAAGCCCAGCCAGACCTTCGTGGGCGGCAATGCCAGCTTGAGCCTGATGTATGATCTCATCGCCCGGGCCTATACCTTCGGTCTGCTGGACAGTCCCCGGCCCTGGTCCCAGGAGGAGCGGGTGAAGTTCCTCTGCCCCAGCCCCGGCTATGACCGGCATTTCCGGATCACCGAGCGCTTTGGTTTCGAGCTGATCACCGTGCCCATGACCCCCTATGGCCCGGATATGGATGTGGTGGAGGAGCTGGTTCAGGATCCCACGGTGAAGGGAATCTGGTGCGTCCCCAAATATTCCAATCCCCAGGGTTACTGCTACAGCGATATCACCATTGATCGCTTTGCCAATCTCAAGCCCGCTGCCCCGGATTTTGCCATCATGTGGGACAATGCTTACTGTGTTCATGAGTTCGACGGAGAATTTGAGCCCTTCCGGGATATCATCTCCCTGTGCGCGGAGGCGGGCCGGCCCAATATGGTCTATGAATTCGCCTCCACCTCCAAGATTACCTTCCCCGGTGCCGGTATTTCCGTTCTGGCGGCTTCCGAGGAGAATATCGCTTACCACGCCAAGCTCATCGGTGTCCAGACCATTTCCTATGATAAGGTCAATCAGCTGCGTCATGTGCGCTACCTGAAGGATAAGGCCCATACCCTGGAGCTGATGCAGCGCCATGCCCAGATCATGGCACCTAAATTCGAACTGGTGTTGAAAATGCTCCGGGCCGAGCTGACCAACCGGGGCATTGCCCACTGGCACCATCCCAAGGGCGGCTATTTCGTCTGCGTCGCTGCCATGCCCGGCACGGCCAAGCGAACCCTGGAGCTTTGCGCCCAGGCCGGCGTGAAAATGACCGAGGCCGGCGCAACCTATCCCTATGGCATCGATCCCCACGACTCCATGATTCGCATTGCCCCCAGCCTGCCGCCTCTGGAGGAGTTGGAGAAGGCTATGAAGGTGTTCTGCACCAGCCTGCGGCTGGCTGCTCTGGAAAAATATCTGGGAGCGCCCCTGGTTTGACCGAAGCCTACCCCATAGAAACAAGATCACCCGTTCCGCCTCTGTCCGGAACGGGTGATTTGGGTATCAGGGAAGGGTGACCTCCGTCACCGGGTTCGGATCCCCGGCGAAGAACCGCTGGATATTGGACAGGGTGGTGGCGGCGATATTGTCCAGTGCCTCCTGGGTCAGGAAAGCCTGGTGGGAGGTGACCAGAACATTGGGCATGGCGATGAGCCGCACCAGACGGTCATCCTGGACGATCTGCGCGGAATTATCCTCGTAGAACAGCTCCGCCTCCTCCTCGTACACATCCAGGCAGGCGGCACCGATGATCCCCACCTTCAATCCGTTGATCAGAGAGGTGGTGTCCACCAGCGCACCCCGGGAGGTGTTGACAATGACCACACCCTTCTTCATCTGCTCCACCGCATCGTCTCCGATCATGTGGTAGGTCTCCTCCGTCAGGGGGCAGTGGAGGGAGATCACATCGGACTGTGCGAAAAGCTCCGGCAGGGTGACATAGGTCAGACCGGAATCCAGGGCGGGGAATTTGTCGTAAGCCAAAATCTTCATGCCGAAGCCCCGGCAGATATCGGCGAAGATCCGGCCGATTTTGCCGGTGCCGATAATGCCCACGGTCTTTCCGTGGAGATCGAAGCCCGTCAGGCCCTGGAGATTGAAATTGAACTCCCGGGTCCGGTTATAAGCCTTGTGGAGTTTCCGGTTCACCGTCAGGAGCATGGCCATGGCGTGCTCCGCTACGGCATAGGGGGAGTAGGCCGGGACACGGAAAACCGCGTGTTTCCCCTGGCAGGCCCGGATGTCCACATTGTTGAAGCCTGCGCACCGCAGGGCGATCATCTTAACACCCATGGTATGGAGACGGTTAATGACGGCCTGATTGAGGGTATCGTTGACGAAGACACACACGCAGTCAAAGCCTGCTGCCAGGGAGACGGTGTCCTCGTTGAGGCGGGGCTCAAAGAATTTGATCTGCACATCGCTGCCCTCGCTGTATCGCCGGAAGCTGACCTGGTCATAAGGCTTGGTATCAAAAAAGGCTACTTTCATATCACAACACTCCATTCGTTATTTTGTTATCGATAATATTATAACGAATATATCGAAAAATGCAATTGGGAGACTGCCCAAAAATGCGGCTTTTTTCACGGTTCTTTTGTCAGTATCCCCGTTTTCCCCGGGGTTCATTCCCGCTGGGGGGTTGCATAGGGGAGGGTTTGGTGGTATAATAGCAGTAATCTTTTTGGGAGGTTGTTCCATGATCGCAAAGCTCCGGGCCCTGATCCATGCCCACTATGATCTGCTGGCCTATTTGTTTTTTGGGGTATTGACCACCCTGGTCAACTGGGTGATTTATTATCCGCTGTTTCATCGGGGAATTTCCGCAACGGTTAGCACCATCCTGGCCTGGGTCGGTTCCGTGGCCTTTGCCTTCCTGACCAACAAGCCCTTTGTGTTTCGCAGTCACGACTGGTCAGCCGGGGTGGTGTACCCGGAACTGGTGAAGTTTGTCAGCTGCCGCCTGGGCTCCGGCGGCATCGAGACGGCAGTGATGTTCCTGACGGTGGATTTCCTGGGCTGGAATGGCAACATTATGAAGCTGGTGGTGAGTGTCCTGGTGGTGATCCTGAACTATGTGGGCAGCAAGCTGCTGGTGTTCCGAAAGTAAAGAACGGTAAAACCGCTCCTGTTTTGAAAACAGGAGCGGTTTTTGTCAGATTTCCGTGATGGTTTCGGAAGGATCCCGGTATTTTGTGTGGTTGACACCGGGCTTGGCATCCTCGCTGGGATAGCCCAGGGGGAGCAGGGCGGCGACGGTCACTTCTTCGGGAAGTCCCAGGGCCTGGGAGACCTCCTGGTCGTTGAACCAGCCGACCCAGCACGAGCCGATCCCCAGATCCGCGGCCTGGAGCATCATGTGGGTGCAGACGATGGAGGCATCCATTTCTCCAAAGGAATAACCGGGGCGCAGGGCACTGTCACAGGCCCGGCTGCGGTCGTAGCAGACCACCAGGACCACCGGCGCATGGAAGGTGCAGGGGCAGACCGAGGCCAGCTTCTCCCGGGCGGCCTGGCTTTTGGCCACGAAGATCCGCTGGGGCTGCTGGTTCCGAGCAGTGGGAGCCATCCGGCCGGCCTCCAGAATCAGACGGAGCTTCTCTTCCTCAATGGGTCTGTCCTGGTAGCTGCGGACGGAATAGCGGCTTTGGGCCAATTCATGGAATGTCATAATCGTAACCTCCTTTTTCTACCAGTATATCACGAATCATCCTTCCAGGCAAGAAAAACAAGACCTTGCTTTTATGGGAAAGTGCTTTATAATAGAGTCAGAGAAAACAATCGGAAAAGGGGAGCGAATCATGGCACAGGATTCCAAAAGTGTGGATACCCAGTATCGAAAAATGACCCAGACACCGGTGGCGAAGCTCATTATTTCCCTGGGCATTCCCACCACCATCAGTATGCTCATCACCAATATCTATAACATGGCGGACTCCTATTTTGTCAGCCAGATTTCCCTGAGCGCCGGCGGCGCAACCAGCGTGGTCTTTGGCATTATGGCCATTTTGCAGGCCTTCGGCTTTATGTTTGGCCATGGCGCAGGGAGCAATATCAGCCGGATGCTGGGCAGCAAGCACACGGAACAGGCCAGCCGCTATGCCTCCATCGGCTTTTTCGGTGCTTTGCTCTGCGGTTGCTTCGTCATGGTATTCGGCCTTGTGTTTCTGGAACCCTTCATGCGCCTGCTGGGCAGCACCCATACCATTCTGCCCTATGCCATGGACTATGGCTTCTGGATTCTCCTGGCAGCGCCGGCTATGACTACCAGCTGCGTGCTGAATAATATCCTCCGCTACGAGGGAAAGGCAACCCTGGCCATGGTGGGCCTGACCACCGGCGGCATCCTGAATATGCTGCTGGATCCGATGTTCATTTTCAAGCTGGATATGGGCATTGCCGGAGCGGGCCTTGCCACGGCCCTGTCCCAGTATGTTTCCTTCGCCATTCTCTTTTCTGTATTCCTGGGAAAGCGGACCCAGAGTGTGATCTCCTGGCGGTTGCTGACCTGGGATCCCGGAGCTGTGTGGGATGTGATCCGCACGGGCCTGCCGAGTTTGGCACGGCAGGGCCTGAACAGTGCCTCCACCATGGTGCTGAATATGGCGGCGAAGCCCTTTGGTGATGCGGCCATTGCCGCCATGGGCTATGTGGGCAGGACTTCCAATTTGATTTTCAGCGTGGGTGTCGGCATTGGCCAGGGCTTCCAGCCGGTGGCTGCTTTTAACTACGGCGCAAAGAAATATTCCCGGGTGAAGCAGGGTGCCTGGTTCACTCTGGCCTTTGGTGCTGTGTTCATCGGGGTGCTTTCGGCGGCCTGCTATGCCTTTGCGCCCCAGGTCATTTCCCTGTTCCGCAAGGACCCGGAGGTGATACGGATCGGCAGCGAGGCCCTGCGGATCATGTGCATCTTCCTCATTTGTCTTCCTGCTTCCGTGGTGGGCAATATGCTCTTCCAGAGTATCGGCAAGAGCGGCATGGCCCTGATTCTGGCCTGCCTGCAAAGCGGCCTGCTATTCATTCCCCTGTGTCTGCTCCTGTCCCGGTTCCTGGGAATCCGGGGCATCGAGATGGCCCAGCCTCTTGCCTATTGTTTGTCTGCGGTGATTTCCCTTCCTATTACCATTTGTTTCCTGGGGCATATGCCCTAGGATGGCTAACTATCCCACGATCCGGCAGAACCCAATCCGTTCTGCCGGATTTTTCCAAATTCAGTTTTTTCAGGATTTTCCCCGGCTCATTCGTATAAGAAGGGAAGGAACCGGCCGGAACCTTTCCAGTCAGGAGGGATTGCCATGGATCACGGCGAAGGTAGCTACCGCCGTTTTTTGGATGGTGAGAAAGAAGCCTTTGACCCCATTATGGAGCAGAATTTTTATCCACTGGTGTTTTTTATTCAGCGCTATGTCCGGGATCTGGATACGGCGGAGGATTTGGCGATGGATGTCTTTGCGGATCTCATCGTCCATCCCCATCGCTTTGACTTTCGGGGAAGTCTGAAAACTTATTTGTTTACCCTGGGCAGAAGTCGGGCTTTGGACTATCTGCGGCGGAAGCGGATCCTGACCTTCCTTGGTTTGGAGGAAGCATGGGCCCTGGCCGGGCCGGAGGATCTGGAGGAACGGTTACTGGCGGATGCGCGAAGGCGTGCCCTGAGCCGTGCCCTGGCGGGTCTGTCCCGGGATCGGCGGGCAGCGCTGCATCTGGTGTATTTCGAGGAAATGCGCTATGACGAAGCCGCCCGCATCCTTGGGAAAACCGTCAAACAGGTGGACAATCTGGTTTACCAGGGGAAAAAGGAGCTTCATCGGATTCTGGAACAGGAGGAATGGATATGAGGGAACTGGAAGATTGCCGGGAGGAGATCTTCCACCGGAGCCGGGAACGAATCCGGGCCGGGAGAAAGAGAAAAACGGCACTGGGGACGGCCTTGGCGGTTCTGGTGCTGGTGATGACAGTTCTGCCGATCCCGGACATGGAAAGGTCGGCTACAAATCCCGGAAGCAACCAGACGGAGGTTATGTACGGTTCGGATGGGCAGGTGCCGGAGGGAATGCCGGAATCAGGTTGGGGCTGGAAACTGACCCAGGGGTGGCTGACCCTGGACACCGGGGAGAAGCACCTTCTGACGGACCCGGATTCGGCGCTGGAAGAAATCTGCCGGGTCATTGACCAAGGGGATTCGGTGCAGACGCCGGAAGATGGGGAAGTCTGGGAATGGAAGGTGACATTCCAATACGAAAGTGGGGAAACCGTGGACTACTACTTCCGGGAGGATCTGGTGATCAACAGCTTGGGGAATGCCAGACGCATACCCTGGGAATTGGCTGAGGATATGAAAACCGATATGATGGAGGAATGAACATGAAACGATGGATGGGAATTGTTCTGTTGGTGACAGTTTTGGCAGCGGCTGTTCTGCTGGTGCCGTTTTCTGCCCGGGATTATCTGGATGGGGAGATCACCGTCTATTCCGCCCTGGCCTATCAGTTTGTCCGCTGGGACGATCCCCAGGGAAACCGGCTTTTGTGGTTCCCCCGGGATCGGGAGGCGGTGAAGGAGCTGTGGGAGAATGGCTGGGCACCGGAGAATGCCATCAGCTTTGTGGCGGAAATTAAGGAAATCTCCGGGGATATGGTGACTGTGGAGCCGGTGGCGGGGAGCCGGGAACTAAAATCCGCGGATCGCATCACCCTGTCCAAACAGGGCCTGGCGGACCTTGGCGCAACGCTGGGAACCTTGGTGGAGATTTACTATGACGGGGCTATTCAGGAGACCTACCCCGCAAGAATCCACCCTTATTCCTGGAAAATCACCCAGAATTTCCGCCATATGCCCTATCGGGGCACCTGGCTGGATAGCCAGAAGGCTGAGGAAATGGAGAACATCCATTTTGGCGATCTGATCATCACGGAGATCTATCAGGATTGCTTCCTCGCCTGCTCGGCTATGCCTTTGCCCTATACGGTCAAGGTCAACGGAACGCTGCCGGAGGAATGGTGTGTGGGTGACCAGATCATGCTGACCTGCGAGGGTATTCTATTTGAGGCGGAAACGAATCGCTATGAGGTGAGCCTGGTGGATCTGACGGTGGGGACCTGGGAGCCGGAGCCCGGTGTGGCGTATAAGCCGGTGATCTACCTCTATCCCCAAAGGAATTGCCGGGTTTCCGTTGCCCTGGATCTGAAAGGGGAACTGACCTGCACCTATCCGGCCTATGGGGATGGATGGGAGGTAACGGCCCGGCCGGATGGAACCCTGACGGATGACAGAGGCATGGAATATAACTGTCTCTACTGGGAGGGCACCCAGGATACGAAATACGATTTCTCCCAGGGCTTCTGCGTGGCGGGGGAGGATACTGCTGCCTTCCTGGAGGATACGCTGGAAAAGCTGGGCCTGAACCGCCGGGAGGCCAATGAATTCCTGGTGTACTGGCTGCCCCAGATGCAGGAGAATCCCTACAACCTGATATCCTTCCAGACGGAGCGCTACACCCAGACCGCTCAGCTCCATGTGGAGCCGGAACCGGACACGGTGATCCGGGTCTTTATGGCCTGGATGGCCAGCGATGTGCCGGTTTCCCTGGCGGAGCAAACCCTGGAAGCACCGGAGCGTGTGGGCTTTACGGTGGTGGAATGGGGCGGAACCCAGGTGAAGTGAACAATGCCCGGGGAAAAGGACCCTCCGGTTAAGGGCTTTTTCGGGAATAGGATATTGGTCAAACCGGCAAACTATGATAGAACCAGGGAAAAAGCGCCGGGTTCTGCTTGACAAAGCACCCCGCCGGATGGTAAAATGACGATAAGTTCATATCGCTGTGAACGGAAAGAGTAGCGGATACAAACCATCAGAGAGCCGGGGTCGTTGGCTGAAAGCCCCGGTGGGAGCGTGCCGTGAATGTGCGTCCGGGAGCGAAGGTTTTGCATTGAGTAAAAAATGAGAGTGGAACCGCGAGTAAGTCTTACCCGCCTCTTATGCCCCAGGGCATAAGAGGCGTTTTTTATACGAATTATCAGATGGAGGATTAGCTATGTATCTTTATAACTCTGTATCCCATAAAAAGGAACTGTTTGTTCCCAATCACCCCGATATTGTGAAAATGTATACCTGTGGCCCCACGGTGTATCACTATGCCCACATCGGCAACCTGCGCTCCTACATTATGGAAGATGTGCTGGAAAAGGCGCTGCGGTATGTGGGCTATCCTGTGAAGCGGGTCATGAACATCACCGATGTGGGCCATCTGGCCAGTGATGCGGACACCGGCGAGGACAAGATGGTCAAGGGTGCCAAGCGGGAGAATAAGACCGTGATGGACATTGCCAGGTTCTATACCGATGCCTTCTTTGCTGACTGCGACAAGCTGAATATTAAGCGCCCCGATGTGGTGGAGCCTGCCACCAACTGCATTGGGGAGTATATCCACATGGTCCAGACGCTGCTGGAGAAGGGCAGCGCCTATATTGCCGGGGGTAATGTATATTTCGATACCGCTACCCTGGAGAAGTATTATGTGTTTAATGACCACGACGAGGAAGATCTGGCCGTGGGTGTCCGGGAAGGCGTGGAAGAGGATACCAACAAGCGCAATAAGAATGACTTTGTCCTTTGGTTTACCAAGTCCAAGTTCGAGGACCAGGCCCTGAAGTGGGATTCTCCCTGGGGCGTGGGCTATCCCGGCTGGCACATTGAGTGCTCCTGTATCTCCATGAAGCACCTGGGAGAGGATCTGGATATCCACTGCGGCGGCATCGACAACGCCTTCCCCCACCACACCAACGAAATTGCCCAGTCCGAGAGTTACCTGGGCCACAAGTGGTGCAACTACTGGTTCCATGTCCACCATCTGAATACGGATTCCGGTAAGATGTCCAAGTCCAAGGGAGAATTCCTGACGGTTTCCCTCCTGGAGGAGAAGGGATATGATCCCATGGTCTACCGTCTGTTCTGCCTCCAGAGCCACTACCGCCGGAACCTGGTGTTCAGCTGGGACAACCTGGATAATGCTGCCTCCGCTTATGAGAAGCTCATTGCCAAGATCGCCACCTTCCGGGATGGCGGCGATGTGGAGGAGGCTGCCTTGGCGCAGCTGAAGGAGCGGTTTGTCAATGCCCTGAACGGCGACCTGAATACCTCCCTGGCCATCACCGCTGTCTACGATGTTTTGAAGGCCAAGTGCAGCGATGCCACCAAGCTGGCGGCGATCCGGGACTTTGACCGGGTGCTGTCCCTGAACCTCATCCCCGCTGCCCAGGCCCTGGCCAAGAAGCAGGCGGAGGAGGAAGCTGCCCATGCCGATCCCGAGATCGACGCTCTGGTTGCCGCCAGAACCGAGGCCAAGAAGGCCAAGAACTGGGCGGAGGCAGACCGGATCCGGGATGAACTGAAGGCCCGGGGCATTGAAATCATCGATACCCCCCGGGGCGCCAAGTGGAGAAAAGTATGAAACTGCTGATCCTGGACGGAAACTCCGTCATTAACCGGGCCTATTATGGTGTTAAGCCCCTGACCAACCGGGAGGGTCTGTTCACCCACGCCATCTATGGCTTCCTGAACATCCTGGAACGGATGGAGAAGGAGGAACAGCCCGAGGCGGTGTGCGTGGCCTTTGACCTCCATGGCCCCACCTTCCGCCATCTGCGCTACGATGGATATAAGGCGACCCGCCATGGAATGCCGGAAGAGCTGGCCCAGCAGATGCCGGTGATGAAGGATGTCCTTCGGGCTATGAACATTCCCATCTACGAATGTCAGGGCTGGGAGGCGGATGATGTCATCGGCACCGTGGGCAGAATCTGCTCCAATAACGGCTGGGAGTGCGTGGTTGTCACCGGCGACCGGGACAGCCTGCAGCTCATTGATGAAAATGTCCACATCAAGCTGGTGATCACCAAGGCTGGCCAGACTACGGCAACGCTGTACACCCAGGAGAAATTCCGGGAGGAATATGGCTTCGAGCCCAAAAAACTCATTGATCTGAAAGCCCTGATGGGAGACAGCTCCGACAATATCCCCGGCGTGGCGGGAGTGGGCCCCAAGACCGCAACGGACCTTCTCCTGAAATTCGGCAGCCTGGATGGGGTCTATCAGCACATGGATGATCCATCCATCCGCCCCAAGCTCCGGGAAAAGCTCCAGGCTGGGGAGGAAAGCGCCCGGCTTTCCTATGAGCTGGCCACCATCGTGCCGGAGGCACCCATTGACTTTGAACCCCGGGACGCGTTGATCATGCCCTATAACCGGCCGGCGCTCTTTGAACTGTTCCAGAAGCTGGAATTTGTCCGGCTGATCGATAAATATGGTCTGCGTGGAGCGGAGCAGGAGTGTCCCAAGCCCCAGGCCCAGACCTCCCAGCTTCCCCGGTGCCAGGAATTGCCCGGGGACGGGATCCCCGTGGCGGTTTCCGTGATGCCGGACGGCAGTCTGGGACTTGCCTGGGAGGCAGGGGTGTGTCTGCTGACTCCCATGGAGACCCAAATGGCGGCGGAGTGCCTCCGGGGCAGGGACTGCATCTGCCATGACCTGAAATCCACCCGCCATCGGCTGGACGAGCTGGGCCTGGCCCAGGGTAATTTCCTGTTCGACACTGCCCTGGCGGCCTATGACCTGAACCCTTCCCAGGCGGACTATCCCATTTCCAAGCTGGCGACCAATTACCTGGGTACCACCGTGGAGGATGGGGACGGTGCCGCTTGCGCCGAGGCCATTTGGCATTTGAAGCCCCTGCTGGAACAGGCCCTGGCGGAAAACACCATGGATACCCTCTATCATCAGATTGAGCTTCCCCTGTGCGATGTGCTCTACCGCATGGAGAAGGAGGGCGTTGCCATTGACGAGACCCAGCTGCGGCAGTTCGGGGAGATGCTGTCCCAGCGGATCGGGGACTGCGAAGAGCTGATTTATGCCTATTCCGAGGGCCCCTTCAATATCAATTCCACCAAGCAGCTGGGGGAGCTGCTCTTTGACAAGCTGGGGCTGCCCCCGGTGAAGAAAACCAAGACCGGATACTCCACCAATGCGGAAGTTTTGGAAAAGCTGAAGGACAAGCATCCCATCATTCCCGCCATCATGGACTACCGGATGCTTACCAAGCTGAAATCCACCTATGCCGACGGCCTGATGAAGGTGATCGAGGCGGATGGCCGGATACGCACGACCTTCCAGAATCTGGTGACGGCCACGGGCCGTCTGTCCTCCACGGAGCCAAATCTGCAGAATATCCCCGTGCGCACCGACTTGGGGGCAGAGATCCGGAAGATGTTCATTCCCCGGGAGGGCTGTGTCCTGGTAGACGCGGACTACAGCCAGATTGAGCTGCGGGTCCTGGCTCATATTGCCCAGGACGAGGTTATGTGCCAGGCCTTCCGGGATGGGCTGGATGTTCACACGGTCACGGCCTCCCAGGTGTTTGGTGTGCCGCCGGAGGCGGTTACGCCCCTCCAGCGACGCCATGCCAAAGCGGTGAATTTCGGCATTGTCTACGGCATTTCCGAATTCTCCCTGGCGGAGGATATCGGGGTGTCCCGGTATGAGGCCAAAGCCTATATCGACAGCTACCTGAGTCACTATCCCGGTGTCCGAGCCTATATGAAGCAGGTGGTGGCCGATGCCCGGGAGAAGGGGTATACCGAGACCATCTATGGCCGCAAGCGCTATATCCCGGAGTTGAGATCCAGCAATTTCAATGTCCGCAGCAGCGCAGAGCGGATCGCCCTGAATACGCCCATCCAGGGAACGGCGGCAGATCTGATCAAGCTGGCCATGATCCGGGTGGACCGGGCCCTGGCAGAGCGCTTCCCCGAGGCGAAGCTGATCCTCCAGGTTCACGATGAACTCATTGTGGAATGCCCGGAGGCGATGGCGGAGCAGGTGGCGGCGTTGGTCAGCTGGGAGATGGAGCAGGTGGCCCAGCTGTCCCTGCCCCTGACGGCGGAAGCACACTACGGAAAGAGCTGGTACGAAGCAAAATGATCTATACACAGATGAAGCAGGAACATGTCGCCCAGGTGGCGGCGCTGGAAGCAATCTGCTTTGCCGATCCCTGGAGCGAAAGAAGCATTGCCTCCGAGCTGGATAATGGCTTGGCCCTGTGGATCGTGGCCGAGGATGGGGGAAAGGTTCTGGGCTATGTGGGCTCCCAGACGGTGATGGGGGAAACGGATATGATGAACATTGCCGTTTGCCCGGACTGCCGCAAGCAGGGCATTGCCACCGGCCTGATCGCCTGTCTGATCGAATCTCTCCGGCTGCGGGGCAGCCACAGCCTGACCTTGGAGGTGCGTACTTCCAATGAAGGGGCAAGGGCACTGTATGATAATTTGGGCTTTATTCAGGTGGGCCTGCGGAAGAATTACTATCGAAATCCAAAAGAAGATGCCTGTATCCTGCGAAAGGAGTGGGAAGTTTGAATATTTTAGCAGTAGAATCCTCCTGCGACGAAACTGCCGTTGCCATCGTCCGGGATGGTCGGGAGGTGCTGACGGACTGCATCGCCTCCCAGGTGGCTCTCCACCGGGAGTACGGCGGTGTGGTGCCGGAAATCGCATCCCGGAAGCATATTGAGGCCATTTACGGCCTGGCAGACCAGGCACTGGAGAATGCCGGTCTGACCCGGGAGGAGATTGATGCGGTGGCAGTGACCTATGCCCCGGGCCTTATTGGCGCGGTGCTGGTGGGGGTGAATTTCGCCAAGGCAGCGGCCCTGGCCATGGACAAGCCCCTGATCCCGGTGCATCACATCCGGGGCCATATTGCCGCCAACTATTTGGCCTACCCGGAGCTGGAGC
>CAYRYT010000037.1:0-13767 GCA_964428625.1 uncultured Oscillospiraceae bacterium
TGATCTCATTCTTGCCGTAGGTGTTGGGGAACAGAGCCTGGATCTTCTCCTGGTCTGCGACACTTTCCGTGGCGCTGCCATTGCGGACGGAGATCTCGCTGATGCCGTTGCGGAGCATACCCGGCAGTTTGGGGGCATACTGGTATCTGGCCAGCTGCAGAGGGGACTTTTTCATGTTCATAGCACTCCTTGCATTGATTATTCAGGATAATACCCATATTATACCCGATTTGCCCAAAAAGGTAAATAGGGATTATGGAGATAAACGGGAGTTTTTTTCAAATTCCTTGTTTTAAAATACATATTGAAAAAAAGAAAAAAAGTGGTATAATGGTTCTGAAAAAACAGGGGAGACCTGTAAATGAGAAAGGATTGATTCCAATGGCTCTTGTTACTACAACTGAGATGTTCAAGAAGGCTTACGACGGCGGTTATGCCATCGGCGCTTTCAATGTCAACAACATGGAGATCGTTCAGGCGATCACCGAGGCTTGCCGGGAGGAGAAGGCTCCTGTGATTCTGCAGGTGTCTAAGGGTGCCCGTGCCTATGCCAACCACACTTACCTGGTGAAGCTGGTGGAGGCTGCTGTGATCGAGTGCCCCGAAATTCCCATCGCCCTGCACCTGGACCACGGCGACAGCTTCGAGACCTGCAAGAGCTGCATCGACGGCGGCTTCACCTCCGTCATGATCGACGCTTCCTCCAAGCCCTTCGAGGAGAATATCGAGATCACCAAGCGTGTTGTTGAGTACGCTCACGATCACGGTGTTGTGGTCGAAGCTGAGCTGGGCGCTCTGGCCGGCGTGGAAGACGAAGTTAGCGTTGACGCTGACAAGGCTCACTACACCCGTCCCGAGGAAGTGGAAGAGTTCGTTGCCCGTACCGGCTGCGACAGCCTGGCCATCGCCATCGGCACTTCCCACGGCGCTTACAAGTTCAAGCCCGGCACCAACCCCCAGCTGCGCTTCGATATCCTGGAGAAAGTGATCGAGAAGCTGCCCGGTTTCCCCATCGTCCTCCATGGTTCTTCCTCCGTGCCCCAGGACTATGTGGAGATGGTCAACACCTACGGCGGCGCTATGCCCGGTGCCATCGGTGTTCCCGAGGAGCAGCTGCGTCATGCTGCTGAGCTGGCTGTGTGCAAGATCAACATCGACTCCGACCTGCGTCTGGCCATGACCGGTACCATCCGGAAGTTCTTCGCTGAGCATCCTGACAAGTTCGATCCCCGCGAGTACCTGAAGCCCGCCCGTGCCAACATCAAGGAGCTGGTCCGCCACAAGCTGGTGGATGTCTTGGGCTGCGCAGGCAAGGCCTAATCTCAATTCCATATCATGCAAGAACCGGGTTCCCACCCTTGTGGGACCCGGTTTTCGCCGTTTTTAGCGCAAAAAGAGGGGTGAATAGCCACCGGTAGGGGAGTTGCACCGGCCAATGCCTCCCCCTGGAAGGGGGAGGTGGCACGGCAAATGCCGTGCCGGAGGGGGTGGAAGGTGACGATATCCCCCAGCAGTCGGATGATGCGCCGCATCCGGGTAGGGGCCGATTCTTAACCGGCCCGTCGCGGCCAGGGGCCGCGCTTTATGCAAATGTACGGCCTTCAATCCCCTCAGTCATGCTGTCCGCATGGCAGCTCCCCTTGCCAAGGGGAGCCTTCTTTTTCCAGCCTTTTCGGCTCGGCGGGGGCGCTCAAGGTTCGTTACCTTGCGGGCCGATTAAGAATCGGCCCCTACCTGGGCCTGGCGGAATTGACCGGCATTTCCTGGAATCCAACCCTCAATCCCCTCAGTCGGCCTGCCCAGCCGACAGCTCCCCTTACTAAGGGGAGCCTTTGGGGGGTGCAAGGGTGTTGACTATGCGAAACAAATATTGATTCATGGCGAACGAGTCCTTATTTTTTTCAGGGGCCCATGGTATAATAAACCAAATACCCCATTGAAAAGGAGTGATCTCCCATGGCACCTGAAATTCTGAGATTATCCGCCGTGAGCAAGTTCTACACCGGCAGTCAGTCGGTGGTAATGGGTCTGCAGGAGGTAAATCTGTCCTTCACCCGGGGAGAATTTGTGGCCATCACCGGCGAAAGCGGCAGCGGCAAATCCACCCTGTCCCATGTGCTGGGGGGCATTCTCCCCTATGAAAGCGGAGAACTGTACTTCGGCGGTAATCCGACCTCCCACTTCGACAGTGGGGACTGGGAACGCTACCGCCGGGATCATATCAGCTTCATTTCCCAGAATTATGGGATCCTTCCCGGGGCCACGGTGATAGAAAATGTGGTCAGCGCCCTGATCCTGACGGGGATGGGGAAGTCCCAGGCCCGGGAACGGGCCCAGAAGCTCCTGAAACAGGTGGAGCTGTGGCCCATGCGCAACCGCCGGGCAGCTAAGCTATCCAGCGGCCAGAAGCAGCGACTGAGCATCGCCCGGGCCCTGGCCAAGCCGGCGCCCATCCTCATTGCCGATGAACCCACCGGCAATCTGGATCCGGAAAACAGCGAAAAGGTCGTTTCCCTCCTGGCCCAGGCCGCCCAGGAGCGGCTGGTTATTCTGGTGACCCATGAATTCTCCGAAGTGGCCCAGCTGGCCACCCGGCATATCGTTCTCCAGGACGGCAAGGTGGTCATGGATGCTGCCCTGGCGCCCCCGGCCCAGCCGGAGCCGATGGAACGGCGGGAGAAGGTGGTTCGGCCTGTGGGAGGCTATGTGGGCAGGTTGCAGCAGCGCGGCCGGCCGGTGTGGAGCGGCTTTATGGCGGTGTTCTTCGCCCTGACAGCCTTCGCCGTGTTTGCCTTTCTGGGGACGCTGCTGATGAATCTGGACGACAGCGGCACCAAAACCTATGACAAAAGCGTGTTCCGCAACGGTGACCCCCAGCGTATTGTGGTCGCCACTGCCGATGGCGCACCCATGACGGCCCAGGATCTGGATGTATTGGCGAATCTGAACTATGTGCAGCGTCTGGAGCCCTGGGGCTATGTCACCGACAGCCGGTATGGCTACCGGGAGGGTGTGGATTTTGACTTTGTGGTGGTGGAGAATGCCGTCGGGGCAGACGGCACCCAGACCCAGGTGAATCGATATCCGGTGATCCGGGCCAATGCACCCTATTTGCAGACCGTACCGGTGCTCCCCGGGGAGCAGGAATTCCTTACCGCCGGTCGGCTGCCGGAGAATCTTTACGAGGTCGTGGCGGTGGGGGACGCTTCCCTCATCGGCACCACCTATCAGGTGTATCTCACCAACGAGATCTATTGGCCTGTCAGCAAGTACTGGGCGCTGGATGTGGAGGTGGTGGGTGTCACCGACCAGGGCACGGATCTGTACTTCCACCAGGATTTGGCCCGGGTCTGGATGCAGGTGCGCCTGGCCTGCAGCCGGACGGATTTGCGGAATCTGTCGGTTTTCCTTCCCCAGGATACGGTAGGGGAGGGGGAGTTTATTCCCACAATGGATCAGATTGGGGATATGGACAGTGCCTATTACCGGAATCTGGATGATATGAGAATATTCGAAACGCTCGTTGATGATTCGGGAAGCCACTGTACCGCCTTCTTCGATACCAACTCCCTGTGGGATCCGGAGCGGGAGTCCACGGTGAAGCTGGAACCCTGTTCCCAGTGGGACGGCGACTTCTTTCTGACCAACATCCGCACGGGGGATCGGCTGTTCTACAGCAATGTCAAGAACGGCTGCATGACCTTATCCCAAGAGGTAGGCTCCACATTCTGGTGCTTCTATCCCCTGGAAGTGACGGGGATGGATCCCAACGGCCTGGTAGCCCCGGGAACCTATCTGATTTACAGCAAGTATTCCCATGTGGCGCTGGTCAACGAGATAACGGAGGTGGATGGGGAGCTTTGCTATGGTGCCGTACCGATCACTCTGGAGGAAGATGGCACCATTACGGACTATCCCCCCGAGGCGGTGTGGACTGTATCCATCCAGACGGGGTCCGTCTATACCATCAGCAGCAATGGAGCGTATCTGACCCACGGGGATACCCCCCGGGAGACGCAGAGCCGCTTTGACTGGTACTGGTCCCTGCGCAAGGTTCGGTACTACGAGCAGATCGCCGACAGCGACCAGGGCTTTATTCCCGTGTCCCCGGAGACTTTTGACCGGCTGACCTGGGACGGCGGCTCGGAGCAGGTGAGCCTGACCATCACCGATTACGCCTATACCCAGCGGGTGCTGGATCAGGCCCAGGCCCTGGGCTATGCCGCGGTTTCTCCCTATCAGCTGGGATCCAACAAGCAGGATGAGGCCCTGGCCCAGGAACGGGAGCAGACTTTGCTCATTTGCCTGGTGGCCCTGGCGGTGGTGATCGCGCTCCAGCTGATCCTCCTGCGGGCCATGTTTGGCACCCAGATGGAGAGCTACCGCCTGCTGAGCAACATCGGCCTGTCCGCCGCCATGGCGGGGCGGTCCATCCTGTGGCAGATTCTGACCTTTGCCCTGGTGGGCCAGGCCCTGAGCGGGGGCACGCTGGCACTGTGCCGGCATTTCGGGGTGGCGCGGATCGTATCCATCCTGCACTACCTGGCTCCGGAGGCGGTGGCTCTGCTGGTAGGGGTCCATTTGCTGGTTTCCCTGGCTGCGGCCTGGTGGATCATCCGCACCCTGCACAAGCAGGTCTATGCCCTGACGACCCGGGAGACGGATCTGGCCTTTGAGGACGAACAGCGTGAGGTGGCATTATGATCGAGGTACGAAAGCTGAATAAAACCTATGACCGGCGCAGTGCCAATGCCAACCATGTCCTGCGGGATGTGTCCTTCCAGCTGCCGGACACGGGGTTTGTGTGCATCCTGGGCCCTTCGGGCTGCGGCAAGACCAGCCTGCTCAATGCCCTGGGCGGTCTGGATGTCTTTGACAACGGTACCCTGGCCACGGAGGATGTGTCCGTCAGCCGCTATGGTACCGCCGCCTATGAGCGGGAACGAAATAAGAATTTCGGCTATATTTTTCAGAACTACTATCTTCTGGAAGATCACAGCGTGGCCTACAATGTCTATCTGGGTCTGCACAGCCTGGCCCTTTCCCATGGGGAGAAAATGCGGCGGGTACGCATGGCCCTGCAGGCGGTGGATATGGAGCGCTATATCCGCCGCAGGGTGGGGGAGCTTTCCGGCGGCCAGCAGCAGCGCATCGCTATTGCCCGGGCCCTGGCCCGGCGGCCCAAGGTGATCTTCGCTGACGAGCCCACGGGAAATCTGGACGAGGCGAACACCCGCAATATCTGCAACCTGCTGCGCCAGGCCTCCAAGGAAAGCCTGGTGATCATGGTCACCCATGAGGAGCGGATCGCCCGGTTCTATGCCGACCGGATCATTACCCTGGAATCGGGACAAATCCGGGAGGACAGCCAAAGCTGGGATCGCCAGACCCTCACCGCCTCCTCGGACAAGGTTCTTTACGCTGATGATTATCAGCGCCAGACCCTTCAGGGGGACAGTGTATCCCTGGAGCTTCTCCGGGAACCGGGTGCGGAGCCGGTGAAGCTGACGGTGGTGAGCCTGGCGGACCGGGTGGTGATCCGTCTGGAGGATCTGCGGCCCATTACCCTCAATGCTGTGGATATCCGGGAGGGAAAACGGCCCGTGCTGACCCTGGAAACGGTGGACCGGCAGGAGGATGGGGACATGGAATTGTTCCGGGAGCCACCGGCCCGGGAATGCAGAGCCGGCAAGGGCGTGACGGGCGGTATGATGCTCCGGGAGGCCAGGAGCCTGGGCCGGGGTAAGGATCTCCGGCGCACCGGGCTGCGGGGCTTCTTGGCCCTGCTGACGGTGCTGGCGCTGGTGATCGCCGGGGACTTCATCGCCATTTCCCAGGTGAATCCCAAGGATTTCATTGTGGATGATTCCCACATTTTGGAGATTGCCATGAGCCGTGGCAGCAATGACGACGGCAATCAGAATGTCTACGGCAAATATGGCACCTATTGGCAGGATATCCACACCCTGGCCGCCCTGGAGGGGGCGGATATGGATGTGCTCCCCGCCTTGCCCAGTACCATAGAATGCACCGTCCGGCTATTCTATCAAATGCAGCAGGAAACCGTGAAATTCCCGGCTTGCAGCCAGGTACTCCTGCGCTATCTGGATCCGGCGGACCTCATTGCCGGCCGGATGCCCCAAAGCAGCGACGAGCTGGTGGTGGACCGGCTGGTGCTGGAGGCGGTGCTGAAACAGGAGAATACCGTGGCCAAGAGCATTGGTACGGCGGAGGCGTTCCTGGGGATGGAGCTGTCTTTTGGCAGAAAATCCTATTCTCCCACCATTGTGGGTATCTCCGACAGCGGCCAGCGCTCCATTTACATGAGCCAGGAGGCGATGGTCTCCCTGTGCTCCAGCGGAATGCCGGTGATCACCCAGTCCGAGCTGAAAAGCCGGAATCCCCAGGCCTATGGGGATCTGGAATTGGAATCCGGCACCTGCCTGGTGTTCTATAACAATGCCGGTGCCATCTATAAGCAGCGCATCGGTCAGCAATTCATCCTGGGCAACAGTCTGAATCTGACCATTGTGGATGCGGTGGATGACCCCCAGATGCAGGCAAGCATTGCTGTTCCCGACGAGGTGGTGGATCGCATCATCCTCAACAGCATCAGCAAATCGGTGACCCTCTACTGCCGGAACAAGGATGTGTCCAAGGCGGCCATCGCCCAGGCGGTGAAGCCCCGGGAGCTGGCGGACATTACCCCGGAGGCTCTGGCCTACAGCCAGGAGCACCCGGAACTGACCACGGCCCAGGTTCTCCGGGACTGCCTGAACCAGGAAATCGGCACCGATTCCCCCGAAAAACGGGCGCTGACCCAGGTGCAGTATCTGCTCCACAGCGATCTGCTCCAGATCTCCGTAAAGGATCCTTACGCTACGACCTACGCCGCCTACCAGCGTGCGGCCACCATCCGGGCGGATGGGCGGACGGTGGTAGTGGCGACCCTGGTGGTTCTGTCCCTGGTGATGCTCTACCTTCTGTTCCGGGCCCAGGTGCAGGCCCGGATCGAGCTGCTGGCGGTCTACCGGCTGCTGGGCATCCCCGGCAGGAAACTCTATGGCATTTTCACCCTGGAGGCCTTGATGGCCGGTATCCGGACGGTGCTTCCCGCCGGTGTGCTGACCTGGTGCGGCCTATGGGTTGCGTCCCAGGTGCCGGAGCTGGCACTGAACCTGGTGCTTCCCTGGCAGGTTGCGGTCCTGGTGGGTGTGGGGATCGGCGGGTATTACCTGCTGGTGTCCCTGTTGCCCCTGAACCGGCTGCTAAAACTGCCCCCGGCCCAGCTGGCGGCAAAATACGACCTGTAGCGAAAAATCGCCGCTGCTTCTTTCTGGGAAGCAGCGGCGATTTGCTGGTTATTCTGTGCAGGCGTGGCCCTTCGCCTGGATGACGGCGATCACCCGATCCACCGCCTCCCGGCAGATATCCATGGTGGCGGCCTCCACCATCACCCGGATCACCGGCTCGGTGCCGGATTCCCGCACCAGGATGCGTCCCTGGTCTCCCAGGGCAAGCTCCTCCGCCCGGACGGCGGCCTGGACATCGGGGTCGTTCTGGGCCTGGGGCTTGTCGTGAACCCGGATGTTTTTCAGCACCTGGGGGTAGATTTTCAGCCCCTGGCACAGCTGGCTCATGGTCTTTTTCTTTGCCAGCATCACTTCCATCAGCTTCAGGCTGGTGAGAATGCCGTCGCCGGTGGTGGCGTATTTGGAGATGATGATATGGCCCGACTGCTCGCCTCCCAGGCGGCAGCCGTTTTTGCTCATGTACTCGTAGACATATTTGTCGCCCACGGCGGTTTTGGCGTAGCCGATCCCCAGGTTGTCGAAGGCCTTGTACAGGCCAAAGTTGGACATCACCGTGGTGACCACCGTGTTGTTGTCCAGCTGGCCCCGGCTCTGCATATAGCAGCCCAGGATGTAGAGAATATGGTCGCCGGTGATGACCTGGCCCTTTTCGTCCACGCACAGGCACCGGTCCGCATCCCCGTCGTAGGCAAAGCCCACATCCAGACCGTTGTCCACCACGAATTTCTGCAGGACCTCAATATGGGTAGAACCGGCGTTCTGGTTGATGTTCAGGCCGTTGGGCTCGTTGTTGATCACATAGGTCTTGGCACCCAGCGCGTCAAAGACGGACTTGGCAATATTCCAGGCACTGCCGTTGGCGCAGTCCAGGCCGATTTTCATTCCCTTGAAAGAGAACAGGCCCAGGCTGATGAGATAGCCCACATACCGGTTCCGTCCGGCCACATAGTCCACTGTCCGGCCAATCCGGTCCCGGTGGGCAAAGGGGAGTTGGGGATAGCGGGTGCCAAAGACCTCCAGCTCCCCGTCGATGTAGCGCTCGATGAGGGTGATGGTGGCTTCGTCCATCTTTTCGCCGGTGCTGCTGATGAGCTTGATGCCGTTGTCATAGTAGGGATTGTGGCTGGCGGAGATCATAATGCCGCAGTCAAAATCATCCATCCGGGTCACATAGGCCACGGAGGGTGTGGTGGTGACATGGAGCAGATAGGCATCGGCACCGGAGGCGGTCAGGCCGGCGCAGAGGGTATATTCAAACATATAGCTGGAGCGGCGGGTATCCTTGCCGATGACCACCTTCGCAGGCTCATCGCTGCCACTGCGGCGCTTTTGCTCGCCGTAGTACCAGCCCAGGAAGCGGCCCACCTGGTAGGCGTGATCCGCCGTCAGATTCCGGTTGGCTTCCCCACGGAAGCCGTCGGTTCCAAAGTATTTTCCCATGTGAATCTCCTTTCCGTGGGGTCAGCGTTTGGGCACCTGGGTGCCGTCCTGCTTGACGATGGTATTGGGGGGGATGGTGCCCCGGACGCAGGTGGTGGGGTAGATCTGGCAGCCCCGGCCCAGGACGGTGCCGGGATTGAGGACGCTGTTGCAGCCGACCTCCACGCCGTCGGCCACCATGGCACCGAGTTTCTTCAACTGGGTGGGCAGATCCCCCTGAGGGCCATGGACCACCACCGGGGACTTGTCGGATTTGACATTGCTGGTGACGGAGCCTGCCCCCATGTGGGCCCCGAAGCCCAGGATGCTGTCGCCCACATAGTTGTAGTGGGGGGTCTGGACCCGATCAAAGAGGATCACATTCTTCAGCTCCACGGAGTTGCCCACGACGCAGTGCTCTCCCACCAGGGCACTGCCCCGGATGAAGGCACCGTGGCGCACCTCGGTGTGGGCCCCGATGATACAGGGACTGCCGAGATAGGCGGTGGGTGCCACCTGGGCGGTCCGGTGAACCCAGACCTGGGGGGCAATTTCGGTATATTCCGCCGGCAGTGTGGGACCCAGCCGGAGGATCAACTCCCGGATGCCCGCCAGGGCCTCCCAGGGATAGGTAAACTGACGCAGATAGTCCCCGGCCAGGGTGTGACCCAGGTCGAACAGGGAACAGATTTGATACATGGCGATTCCTTCTTGTTTCCATAGGATCGGCGGGGGCAATGGCCCCTACCCCTGAAGAATATACCACAGAAAGTTTGAATATGCAAGAATAATGGGCGAAACTACAAAACAATCTCAAAACCGGACAAAATTCCCCACCCTTCCCCCCAGAAATTTGGATGACTGCCAGGAAAAAACAGTTGTTTTTTTATCTGCCCTGTGATAAAATAGCCCCAATCTGATATGGGAGGCAATACCATGAGCTATGTAGATGAGGCGCTGGCCCGCGTTGTTGCGGAGAATCCGGCGCAGCCGGAATTCCATCAGGCCGTGCGGGAGGTTCTGGAATCTCTGCGGGGGGTGATCGAGGCGGATGAGGATCATTACCGCCGGGAGGCCCTTCTGGAGCGGCTGACCACGCCGGAGCGGGTCATCCTGTTCCGGGTGCCCTGGGTGGACGACCAGGGGCAGGTGCGGATCAACAATGGCTACCGGGTGCAGTTCAACTCTGCCATTGGCCCCTATAAGGGCGGTCTGCGGTTCCATCCCAGCGTGAATCTGGGCGTGATCAAGTTCCTGGGCTTCGAGCAGACCTTCAAGAATTCCCTCACCGGTCTGCCCATCGGCGGCGGTAAGGGTGGTGCGGATTTTGACCCCAAGGGAAAGTCCGACCGGGAGATCATGGCCTTCTGCCAAAGCTTCATGACGGAGCTGCAGCGGCATATCGGCGCGGATACCGATGTCCCGGCGGGGGATATCGGCGTGGGTGCCCGGGAGATCGGCTACCTCTACGGCCAGTATAAGCGCCTGTGCAATGAGTACACCGGCGTGCTCACCGGCAAGGGCCTGAGCTACGGCGGCTCCCTGGCCCGGACCCAGGCGACGGGCTACGGTCTGCTGTACCTGACCCAGGAGATGCTCCGGTGCAACGGCATGGACATTGCGGGCAAGACCGTGGCGGTCTCCGGTGCGGGCAATGTGGCCACCTATGCCATTGAGAAGGCATGGCAGCTGGGGGCGAAGCCCGTCACTTGTTCCGATTCCACCGGCTGGATCTATGATCCCGATGGCATCGATGTTCAGACCCTGATCGATGTGAAGCAGAAGCAGCGGGAGCGGCTGACGGCCTATGCCCAGGCCCGGCCCGGTGCTCAGTATCACCCGGGGAAGGGTGTGTGGAGCGTGAAGTGCGATGTGGCGCTGCCCTGTGCCACCCAGAATGAGCTGGGGGTGGAGGATGCCCGGATGCTCATCGCCAACGGCTGCCAGGCTGTGGCGGAGGGCGCCAATATGCCCACGACTTTGGAGGCGACCCGGCTGCTCCAGGCCAGCGGCGTGCTGTTCTGCCCCGGTAAGGCGGCCAATGCCGGTGGTGTGGCGACCTCGGCCCTGGAAATGAGCCAGAACTCCCAGCGGCTGAGCTGGACCTTTGAAGAGGTGGATGAAAGGCTCCGGCAGATCATGGTGGGGATCTTCCACAATCTGGATGCCGCTGCCCGGGACTATGGCATGGCGGGGGATTATGTGGCCGGTGCCAACATTGCCGGTTTCCGGAAAGTCGCCCAGGCTATGGAAGCTCAGGGAATCGTGTAAAAATCCTGAAAAAGCCCTGTTCGAGAGAACAGGGCTTTTTGTATCAGTTTTTAGGAGGCAGCATGGCGGACAGGGGCTTAGCCAGAAAATGTCCCTCCCCCAGAAGGAGAATCAGGGCATCCCGGTTCTCCGGGCACAGGGCGAGAAGTTTCCGGCGAAGGGCAAAAGCGGGAAGATCCGGGTTCCGACCCTCCTGCCACAGAGCGACCAGATGGGTGATGGGCCCCAGAGATTCCTGGTGCAGGGTATCCATTACCTGGTCTGCCAGGGTTTCATAGTCGGCAGGTGTGCAATCCCCTGGAATGAAGAAAAGGGGGAGGCATACTGTTTTGCCATGGGTGTCGATCATGGCAATGGCCTGGCAGGCCTGGGGCGCAGCATCCAGGGCTTCCTCTGCCCGAATGTGCAATTTGGCGAAAAGTTCGCCGGAAAGCGGGGCTGCTGTTGAAATATTCATAGTGTTACCTCCCCTAAATTATTCGGAAACCCGGAAATACTGTTTGGTTCCATCGCTAAAACCATAGTTGTAATTGAAAAATAAACCTCCGAAGTAGCGGCTGCAACTACTATAAGTATAGTCGGTTCCGTAGTGGCTTACTGCGGCACCAAGTGTGGGCCATAAGAGGCTACTGTATTGGCTGCCTTCGATATCAAACTGAACCACGGTAAAATCACTACCAAATACGTAAGGCTGAAGGGACTGCGTATCTCCCGTCGAAGCAGCGGAAGCCTTTCCGGACAGGAAGAAGAACAGAAGAATAGTGGATAATAGACATATAAAGAGTGTTCTTGCTTTCACAAACTCTGCGGTCCTTTCATGTGTAATGGTGGCGGATTCAGTGTCTTTTTTTGGATCGAAAAATGTTGTATTGAGAAATGCGCATTTCCTCTACATCTGAATTATACACCATAAGAAAACGAATGTCAATACCTGGAATATAGTCTTTCAGAAAAAAACACATCCACCTGACAGGTGGATGCGTTTTTGAAAGATGGGGTTACTTACCGGCCACGGTGAGGCCCTCCACCAGCACACTGGGAGAGCCGAAGGTGGTCATGCCCATGGGGTTGGGCAGGCGGCAGTTGTCGGCAACGGCAACGATGTGCTTGAGCAGATCGTAGAAGTTACCGGCCACGGTGAAGGACTTGACATACCGGGTCTTTTCTCCGTTTTCGATCATATAGCCCTCGCTCTGGAGGGAGAAGTCGCCGGAGATGGCATCGGCACCGGCATGGAGACCGCTCAGATCGGTGATATACACACCGTTACCGGCCTTGGCCAGGAGCTCCGCCTCGGTGCAGTCGCCGTTTTCCAGGTACATGGTGAAAGGACGCAGACCCACGGGGGCATCGTAGCCGGCCTTGGAGGCGTTGCCGGTGGTCTTTTTCCCGGCCACGGCGGCAGTCTTCAGGTTGTACAGCAGAGTGTTCAGGGTGCCCTTTTCGATGATGTTCTTCTTATGGGTGGGGCTGCCCTCGGCGTCGAAATTGGCGGGCTCGGGATTTTCGGGGTGGAAGGGATCGTCCACCAGGGTGACAATGGGAGAGGCGATGATCTGTCCCTCCTGATCTGCCAGCCGGGACAGACCCTTCTGGGCAGCCTCGGAGGAGAAGATGGAGGAATAGACGCTGAGCAGGCTGCTCATGGCATCGGGATGGAATACCACGGGATACTGCCCGGTGGGAGCGACTTCACCGCCCAGCTTGATCTTGGCGGTGTCCACAGCCTTGCGGACCATGGCGTCGATATCCAGCTTGTCCAGCTGGCCCAGCTTGATCTGGTAGTCATTGGACATACCCTGACCGTCGGAGACCACGCCCACGGCGATGACACCGGCGTAGTTCACGGCCCGGTGGAGGTCCAGACCCTTGGAATTGTAGATGGCGACCTCCTCGGAGCCCCGGATCACCTGGCTCTGGCAGCCGTCCACGGCCATGGGATCGGCGGCATAGAGCTTTTCGGTGGTGGCCAGGGCGGTGGCGATCATATCCTCGGTGGCGGGGGCGGGGTAGCTCCGGTCGGCCATGGGCTCATAGCTCTGACCGCCCTCACCCAGGAACACCTGCTCGTCGGATTCCAGGTTCTCCGCGTTGTCGATGGCCTTGTCCACCAGGGCTTTGGCCTGCTGGGCATCCAGGGCCTCGGTGGAGGCGTAGCCCATCCGGCCGCCCACGATGCACCGGAAGCACAGGCCGCCGGAGAGGGAGGAGGAGAATTCGTTGATGCTGTGCTGGAAGGTATCCACGCTGGTGCTGGAGCTGGTCTGGTAGTACAGCTCGTATTCGGTAATGCCCTTGGCCTCGCACTGGGCGATGACCAGGTCCTTAAATTCGTTGAATGTCATGGTAAAACCTCCTTATCTGCCGCCGACGGTGATGGTGGACACCCGGATCAGGGGCTGGCCCACATTGGTGGGGACGCTGCCGCTGGAAGAGCCGCACATACCCTGGCCCATGTCCAGCTCGGTGCCTACCATGTCGATGTTCTGGATGACTTCACTGCCCTTGCCCACCAGGGAAGCGCCCCGGACGGGCTCGCAGATCTTGCCGTCCCGGATCAGATAACCCTCGTTGACGGAGAAGTTGAACTCGCCGGTGACGGGGTTGACGGAGCCGCCGCCCATGGACGCGGCATAGAGGCCGTACTCGATGGAGCCGATGATATCTTCGTTCTTGTCCGTGCCGGGGGCGATGTAGGTATTGGTCATCCGGCTGGTGGGGGTGTAGGCGTAGCTCTGGCGGCGGGAGGAGCCGGTGGAGGCCA
>CAYRYT010000038.1:0-13725 GCA_964428625.1 uncultured Oscillospiraceae bacterium
CCCGATAGAAAGCAAAGGAGGCAATCTATGAAACATCATTTGTCAATCGACCTTGCGGAGGTTATCACCAACGGTGGTACGGTTCGTGTTCGCAACTGTGTACTGTCCCGCGAATATGACTGTATACGCGGTATGTCCTGTATGACTATCACATTGCCCTCTGCACGCAAATGATGCGGAGGCAAAACTGTTTTACCAACGCCTGTCCAAACTCCGGGACGGGCGTTTTGCGGCAGCGGGGGGATTCGACGGCCTTCCTGTGGAGCAGACGGGAAAAAACCGTTGACAGAATCGGTAAATTGGACTAATATAAACAAAAGGACAACCGTTTGCAATCGGCAAGGTGTCCAGTACCGTGAAAACCAACCGCGACAGAAAAGGAGCGATTATGTACAAGATTTTGGAATACAATCCCCAACTGCAGCCCTTCGCCGGGGATATTGACCTGCGGATGCACCAGTACCATGTGACCAAGACCCGCCTGCTCCAGCCCGGGCAGACGCTGAATGATTTTGCCAACGCCCACAATTACTATGGCTTCCACCATGTGGATGGGGGCTGGTACTACCGGGAGTGGGCACCCAATGCCTTCCAGCTGTACCTGGAGGGTGAGTTCAACGACTGGAATCCCACCAGCCATCCCATGACCCGCCTGGAAAACGGCAACTGGGAGCTGTATCTGCCCGGGGACGATGCTCTGTGGCAGGGCTGCCAGGTGAAAACCGTGGTGGATGCCAATATGACCCGCACGGAGCATATCCCCCTCTATGCCCGCCGGGTGGTTCAGGACCCCAAGACCGTCACCTTCACCGCCGAGGTGGTGGATGACCGGATCGCCTATCCCTGGACCGACGGGGACTTCCGGGGAGAGGACAGCCTGTATATCTACGAGGCCCATGTGGGCATGGCCCAGGAGGAGGGCCGGGTGGGCACCTACCGGGAGTTTGCCGATGTGGTGCTGCCCCATGTGAAGGAAGCGGGCTACAACGCCGTGCAGCTCATGGCCATTATGGAGCACCCCTACTATGGCAGCTTCGGCTACCAGGTGAGCAATTTCTATGCCGCTTCCTCCTGGTTCGGCCAGCCGGAGGACCTGAAGTATCTGGTGGACCGGGCCCACAGCCTGGGGATCCGGGTGCTGCTGGATGTGGTCCATTCCCACGCGGTGAAGAATACCGCCGAGGGTATCAATATGTTCGACGGCACCGTCTGGCAGTTCTTCCACGACGGGGACAAGGGCGAGCATCCCGCCTGGGGCACCAAATGCTTCGACTACGGCAAGACCGGCGTCCTCCACTTCCTCCTGTCCAACCTGAAATTCTGGATGACGGAGTACCATTTCGACGGCTTCCGCTTTGACGGCGTCACCTCCATGCTCTACCATGACCATGGCCTGGGCACGGATTTCAACAGCAACGACAAGTATTTCTCCATGAACACCCATACCGAGGCCATCACCTACCTCCAGCTGGCCAACGAGCTGATCCGCCAGGTCAACCCCCGGGCCATCACCGTGGCGGAGGATATGTCCGGTATGCCCGGTATGTGCCTGCCCATTGCCGAGGGCGGCATCGGCTTCGACTACCGCCTGGCCATGGGTCTGCCGGATATGTGGATCAAGGCGACCAAGACCCAGGACGAATTCTGGGATATCAACCGGATGTGGGGGGATATGTGCCTGCGCCGTCCCGGCGAGGGAACTGTGGCCTATGTGGAGTCCCACGACCAGGCCCTGGTGGGAGATCAGACGATGATCTTCCGGCTGGCCGGTGCCAATATGTACACGGATATGGACCGGGATTGCCACAATCCTGTCATTGACCGGGCCATTGCCCTGCACAAGATGATCCGCCTGTTCACCCTGGCCGGTGGCGGCGAGGCATACCTGAACTTCATGGGCAACGAATTCGGCCACCCCGAGTGGATCGATTTCCCCCGGGAGGGCAATGGCTGGAGCTTCCACTATTGCCGCCGCCAGTGGAGCCTGATGGAAAACGGGTTCCTGAAGTATCAGCAGCTCAATGATTTCGACCACGATATGATCCACCTGACCAAGGATCACCGGATCTTTGACCAGCGCATGGCCAATCTGATGCTCATGAAGGCGCCGGAGCAGACCCTGTGCTTTGCCCGGTGCGACCTGTTCTTCGTCTTTAATTTCCATCCTTCCAATTCCCTGGACCATGTCTTGGTGCCGGTGTATCCGGATACCCAGGCGCTGACTGTACGCATGACCAGCGATGATGCGCTCTACGGCGGATGGAGCCAGGCGGCCCACATGACCTACCCGGTGAAGGAATTCGAAGGCAAGCGGTATGTGGAGCTGTACATCCCCGCCCGGACGGCCATCGTCCTGGAGGAGATCAAGGACAATGCCCCTGCCAAGGCAGAACCGGAGGCCAAGACTGCCCCCGCGCCCAAAAAGACTGCCCGGAAGGCATCCGCTCCTGCGAAGAAGCCTGCCGCCCAGAAGAAAACCGCTCCCCGGAAGACGACCCGGAAAAAGGCGGAAACCGAATAAACCGAACAAGGGTCAGCCGGGGGAAGTCCTGGCTGACCCTTGCTGCTTATGGATCTGTGCTGGGCGGAAACTGCGGATTCAGGGCGTAGCTGCCCTTTCCCGTTTTGCGGATGGCACCTTCTTCGACCAGCTGACGCAGGGCCCGCTGGATCTGGCTGCGGCTGCAGTGGAGGCGGAAGGCCATGGTGTCCACCCCCCGGAAGGCGGCGGCATCGGGGCTGTGGCGCAGGTAGGCCAGCAACCTCTGGGAGACGGAGAGATGGGTGTGCATATCCTTGCGGATCAGCTCCGCCAGCTGGTTGCAGGTGTGATCCAGCAGGCGGCGGAGGAACCGGGGGTCCGCCATCAGACTCTGACGCAGGTTTCCCAGGGGTAGCTCCACGCACCGCACCACGGTCACTGCCTCCACACAGTAGGGGACCGACTCCTGGCCGGACAGCTCCAGGGCATCCATCACCACAAATCGCTCCCCCTGGAACAGCAAATGGGCCTCGCCGTCGCCGCTGAGGGTGTAGGCCAGTACTTCCCCGGAAACCAGAAATTTCAGGTAGTCCTGAAAGGGGTGGAGGAAGTTCAGAAGCTCCCCCGGGGCGTATTCGTAGAGGGAAAATGGTAAATTCTGGTTGGAAAAATAGGAGGAAATTCCATACCTTTCCATATAATTTGTTAAGAGTGCCGGATTTTGCAGTTCTCTCATGTGCAAAACTCCTAAATATGAATTTTTTGTGTTACTATTGTATCATATGATACAATGCCTGTCAATATGACTTGGTATAATGATTCCGTTCTTTTGATTGGTGTTGACAAATTTTACAATATTTACCGAAAACTTATTAAAAAATTTGTTCAATATCGATAAAGTCCGTACATATTGGTGTTTCCGAGATGGAGACGCTCTTTTCCCGTTCAGAGCTGTTGGAGGCAGCACTGCCGGGGATCGGGTCTTCGGGCCGGAAAGCCGATGTAATAAAAAATTTTTAGGAGGAGAAGTAAACATGCTTTCCAAGAACAAAGCACTGTGGAAGGGTCTGTCCAGCGTTGGCTGCCTGATCCTGGCCATCGCGATCATGCTCGGCGGCATCCTGGAAGCCAATGCGGCTACCATCAACACCACGCTGGGCACCCAGACGACTGTCACCGTTCTGCATGATCCCGAAAATGCTTACAAACTGTACACCCCCTCTGATGAGGTCCTGAACGCTGACGGCAGCGGTAACTCCGCCGCCCTGATCGAGAAGGCCATTGACCTGGGCCGGCGGGAGACCGCTGAGGGCGCCGTTCTGCTGAAGAACGAGAACAATGTTCTTCCCCTGAGCTCCGGTGCCAATGTCACCCTGCTGGGTCTGCGTTCCCATGTGAACCTGATCGGTTCTTCCTTCGGTGTGAAGGCCCAGGGCGGCTACATCTCCCTGGAGCAGGCTCTGTCTCAGAACAAGACCGACTTCGCCAACACCATCGCTACCTCTCTGAACACTGACCGTGCTACCGGCAAGACCTCCATCGGTTCCACCCTGAGTGGCGGCTGGAAGGGCGACGAGTTCGAGTTCGACGGCGCAGGCTTCAATGTGAACCCCACCATGGTGGAGGTTTACGAGACTCTGGCCCAGAGCGGTAACTTCAACCACGCCAACAATGAGGGCGCTGCCGAGGTCTATGACCCCGTCGAGCCCAGCCTGGCTGACCTGGCCGGCGTGAACGCCGACTACAAGTCCAGCTTCGCTACCTACGGCGATGCTGCCATCGTTGTCATTGCTCGTCCCTCCAGCGAGTCCCATGACTTCCTGCCCGGCGGTATTGCAGAAGGTGTTGAGTTCGAGCATGACGAGCCCCTGTCCCTGACCACCGATGAGCTGGCTCTGATCGAGCTGGCCAAGGAGGCTTCCGACAAGGTTGTCGTCCTGATCGCCTCCTCCCAGTCCGTGGAGATCGGCACCCTGAAGGATGACCCCGAGGTCGACTCCATCCTGTGGATCGGCGCTCCCGGCTGCTACGGCAACCTGGGTGTTGCTGACATCCTGTCCGGCAAGGTCAGCCCCTCCGGCGGCCTGTTCGACATCTTCACCGCTTACAACATGTCTGCTCCCGCTATGCAGAACATGGGCGAGATGTTCTACTCCAACGCTAAGGAACTGATCTCCCGTACTGGCGGCCGTCTGTCCTTCACTCCCGGTGCTTACACCATCGAAGCTGAGGGCCTGTATGTTGGCTACCGTTACTACGAGACCCGTTACTACGACTCCGTTGTGGGCCGCGGCAACGCTACCTCCAATGTCGGCGCTTACGCCACCAAGGACGCTTGGGACTACACCAAGGAAGTCACCTACGGCTTCGGCTACGGCCTGAGCTACACCAACTTCGCCTTCGAGATCGGCGAGGCTGAGTGGACCGGCGACAATGCCAAGGACGGCATCTACGCCACCTTCAATGTCAAGGTCACCAACACCGGCAATGTGGCCGGCAAGACCCCTGTTCAGATCTACGGCCAGGCTCCCTACTACGACAATGGTGTCGAGAAGGTCGCCATCCAGCTGCTGAACTTCGAGAAGTCCCCCGTCATCAACCCCGGTGAGACTGTCACTGTCCCCGTGAAGGTTGACCTGCAGTACATCGCTTCCTTCGACGAGACCTACGACAACGGCGACGGCACCTTCGGCGCTTATGTCATGGACGAGGGCGACTACTACTTCGCCGTGGGTAACGGTGCCCACGACGCCCTGAACGCCATCCTGACCGAGCAGGGTTACACCACCGACAATGGCATGGATTACATCGGCAACACCGATCAGGTCTACTGCAAGACCATCACCAACGATTTCATTGCTAAGACCGAGTTCTCCACCACCAAGACCGGTGCCACCGTCTCCAACCACCTGGAGTACGCTGACTGGAACTACTACCAGCCCGGCGAAGTGACCTACCTGACCCGTATGGATTGGGCTGGCACCTTCCCCAAGACCTACGCCAACATGACCCTGACCAGCGAGAAGCTGATCAGCGACCTGAACGGCCTGTACTATGATGTCGTTTCCACCGACAACACCTCCGAGGTGCTGTGGGGCCAGGATAACGACACCTACATCTGGGATATGGCCGGTGTCGCTTACGACGATCCCCTGTGGGACAAGCTGCTCGACCAGATGACTCTGGAAGAGGCTATGTACATCTTCACCTTCGGTGGTCCTTCCATCCCCGGTGCAGAGTCCATCGGCGCCATCGAGGTCTACATGACCGAGAACGCTGGTAACGGTGTTGCCGTCAACCTGGCTTCCACCAAGACCCCCGAGGCTCCCTGGGCCATTGGCTCCGAGGATCTCAACAACAACTGGCATCCCGAGGTGTTTGCCAACGCTCCCACTGCTGCTTCCTCCTTCAACCCCGAGCTGATGTACGAGCTGGGTCAGTTCACCGGTGAGGAGTCCCTGTTCTGCGGCATCAACATCCTGTGGGGCCCCGGCATGAACACCCATCGTCATGCTTACAACGGCCGTAACGGCGAGTACTACTCCGAGGATCCCGTCCTGACCGGTGTTGCCGGTATGGAGTTCGCCATCGGCGCTCTGGAGTACGGCCTGGTTGCCGCTCCCAAGCACTTCGCCTTCAACGACCAGGAGACCCAGCGTGGTGGCGTGTCCCCCTACATGACCGAGCAGAGAGCTCGTGAGGTTGAGCTGCGTGCCTTCCAGATCGCCTTCGAGGCTACCAAGTACGACACCGAGGAGTACAACGCCGGTATGCGTGGTCTGATGACCTCCTTCTCCAAGATCGGCGGCGTGGAGTGCACTGCCAGCGTGGGCCTGATGACCAACATCCTGACTGAGGAGTGGGGCTTCATCGGCTACGCTGTCACCGATATCTACGACGATACCGACCTGTGGACTGCCGTCCTGAACTCCGGTACCACCTGCTACGATACCCGTGGCCAGGGTGGCTTCTACGATGCCACCTTCATGGAGGGTAACTCCCTGTTCCTGAACCAGACCAACAGCCCCGCTCTGAACACTGACCTGATCAAGGGCGACCTGAACCTGCAGCTGAAGCTGAAGGAAGCTGTTCATAAGAACATCTATGCTTGGTCTGAGTCCCATGTCATGAACCGTTACCTGGGCCATGTGGCCATCGAGTGGAACATGACCTGGTGGCGTGCCATCTACATCGGCCTGGAGGCTGTCTCCGGCGTGCTGATGGTCGCCTGCGCTGCGCTGTATGTCGTTTCTCTGAAGCGCAAGGAAAGCGAGGTTAAGTAATTATGAAGAAGCTTACTATGAGCGCTAAGTTGAACGCTGTTTCCGCTGTTCTGAGCCTGATCGGCCTGATTCTCGCTTATGTGACCCACGCGATGAGCGATGGCAACCGTCTGCAGGATCCCACCACCATGGTTATCGTGGGCATCGTGGGCATCGTCCTGTCCGTCGTCGCTATCGTGCTGAGCAAGAATGACATTGTCACCCTGATTGCTCCTCTGGGCGCCATCGCCTGCAATGTCGCTGTCATCAACACCATCGTTGCTGACCGTATTCTGATGATCGCTGGTCTGTTCTCCTACAACTCCAACGATACCGTTGGCTGGAGCGTCTTCTATGTCGTTGTGGCCTCCGCTGTGGTGCTGCTGATCGCTGCCATCGCTACTATCGTTGGCTGTTTCCTGAAGCCCGCCAAGGAAGTTGTGGCTGAGTAATTCTGCGGAATCTCCTAATCCCATTTGTCCCGAAAATGCGCCCTCCAGGTTCGTCTGGAGGGCGTTTTTCTGCCCTTGTCGGGCCAAATAGGGAAGGGGCAGGAGAATGCACAAGCCAATGCCTCCCCTGGTAGGGGTGTCCCACAGACCAGAACTCCCCCCCTGGTAGGGGGAACTAGCAGACCAAAGCCTCCCCCCTGGTAGGGGGAGGTGGCACGGCGAATGCCGTGCCGGAGGGGGTGGAGGGTAGCGAGTCTCCCCGGCAGTCGGATGAATGGGACGCACCCAGGTAGGGGCCGATTAGGAATCGGCCCCTACCTGGGCCTGGCGGAATCAGCCGACATTTTGAGGAATCCGACCTTCAATCCCCTCAGTCGGCCTGTTCGGCCGACAGCTCCCCTTACTAAGGGGAGCCTTTTGCTATTTCTTGAGAGGTTTTTCTGTTGTATGACGGGAAATTGGAAAAAGTACCTTTTTCATATGTAAAAGTGTCACAATTTGTCGGTAATTCCTTCCCGGATTCTATTGACTGTTTCTAATATTTCGGGTAAAATGATGATATATAACCTTGTATATCGGAGAAGTGTTATGCGAATTTCACAATCGCGTCCTGGCCTGCCGGAAATGGGCTGCGGACACGATACCAAGGGAGGAAATTATGAAAAATCTGAAAAAAGTGCTGTCCTTTGTGCTGGTGCTGGTTCTGGTTCTGTCTGTGATGCCCAAGAATGTGGCCATTGCAGCCCAGGATCCCACCGTCACCGAGGCACAGACCAGTTCTTCCTACGAGCCCTGGGCCCATGGCTACCGGTTCGTGGATATTCTGAACTGGACTCCGGAAACCGATGACTATTCCGAGGAATTGGTGGCCAAAGTTCCCCTGCAGGAACGCATTGGCACCTTCGCCGCGACCCAGGCCAATACCGACCTGAGCGACGAATCCCGGCTGTATGTCATCTCTTCTTCCAACTACCGGAACACCGACACCAGCAATGGTCCCTGGAATGCAGGCATGGCCTATGACGAATTTGGCTATAACCTGTTCAAATTCTGGCAGTATGCCGATATGACCGGTTCCGGTGGTCGTCCCACCTCCGAGATCGACGAGGAGACCAAGGCTTACATCGGCAGCTTCGAGTATGGCACCATCGCCATCCCCCAGGCCTCCGCTACCAACGCCGCCCACATGAACGGCGTTCTGTCCCTGGCGGAGTACTTCACCCCCCGTGTGCCTCAGATCACCGAGGAGTGGCTGTACCAGGCTGAGGACGGCAGCTTCCCCTATGCCCAAAAGCTCATCGATATCATGAACTATTATGGCTTCGACGGTTATTTCATCAACCAGGAGGAGGATATCCCCAGTGCGTATGTCCCCATGTTCCGGGATATGCTGAAGTGGATGACCGAGCAGGGCGCTTACATCCAGTGGTATGACTCCATTGGTGACGGCGGCTCCATCGCTTACCAGAACCGGTTCAACGATTATAACGACGGATGGATCTGGAACGAGGAGGACGGTCGTGTGTCCGACTCGATCTTCCTGAACTACTGGTATCGCACCGACTACCTGAAGAATTCCAAGGCTCACGCAGAGGCCCTGGGTCTGGATCCCTATGAAGTGGTCTACATGGGCGTGGAAGGCGGCCAGTGGAAGTTCGGCACCGATATCGAGTCCAAATACAATGCCGTGGACGAGAATGGCAAGCCCTACACCTCCTTCGCCGTTTGGGGCTCCGACTGGTATCAGGACCAGTACGACAAGGCGGACAACAACCGCTATAAGACCGAATATCAGTGGGATGTGGAAGAGCGAGAGCGTATGTACTTTACCTCTGCCTCCGAAAATGCCGGTGAATACTCCGTGGGCGAGATCACCCGTGACGATGTGGGTGCCGGTACCATCAACTTCCAGGGCTTCTCCAAGTATGTTGTGGAGAAATCCGTTATCAGCGGCAGTGTGTTCGATTCCAATTTCTCCACCGGTCACGGCATGCAGTATTTCCGCAACGGCGAAGTCTCCCGGGACATGGAGTGGTCCAACCTGAACCTGCAGTCCATTCTGCCCACCTGGCAGTGGTGGATGCAGACTGAGGGTGAGTCCCTGACCCTGGAGATGGATTGGGACTACGGCCCCGAGTTCACCCGGCATCAGGGTGCCTTCCCCTATACTCAGGTTGGTGCTTACGACGGCGGTAACTCCATCGCAGTCTACGGCAGCCTGGCGGACACCCACCGGATCAACCTGTACAAGACCGAGCTGGATGTCACCTCTGGCACCCAGATCGCACTGACCTACCATAAGACCTCTGCCAGCGACGCTTCCCAGATCGGCATCGCCGTGACCTTCCAGGCCGACGAAGGCACCGAAACTGTGGTTCTGCCCATCGAGGGCTCCGGTGCCCAGACCGGCTGGACCACCGGCACCGTGGATCTGAGCGACTACGCAGGGAAGGTCATTGCCGCCATCGGTGTGGAGCTGTCCACTGCCGAGGCTATTGATGACTACCAGATCAACCTGGGCTATCTCCAGGTCACCGACGGCAGCGACCATACCCCCGCCGCTCCCACCGGTGTGAAGCTGGAGAAAATCTTCGATACCACCGGCGAGCTGCAGCTCTGCTGGAATATTGCGGACTATTCCCAGGTCATCAACTATCACATATACGCCGTGTATGCTGACGGCAGCCGCCGCTTCGTGGGCGGTGCTTACGCCGAAAACTACTACATCCAGAATCTGGAGGATCGGGAGAATATCACCGCTCTGGAGATTCGTGCCGTGGGTATCGACGGCTCCGAGAGCGCGAGTACCACTGTTTCTCTCACCAATTCCGGCATTTCCAATGTCAAGGCCCTGTCCACCGGCAACCAGCTGGTTGTCACCTGGGACGGCGGCGAAGCTGAGGTGGAGCTGGCCTACTGGTACTCCCAGAAGGAAGCCCCCGCTGCCAAGACCGGCAACGGCACCGTCACCTTCGACATTGATGTGGAGGACGGCGAGGACTACATCCTGACTTTGACCAACGCATCCGGCTTCGTCAACTACTTTGGCGACCTGGCCGATACCGTCTGCGCACCCTACGATGGTGAGCCCCGGATGTACGAAACGGGCATTTACGATTTCACCACCCCCGCCCAGGGCGACTGGCAGACTCTGACCATGGTTGTCAACGGCTCCGAGAGAACCTATAGCCGCTTCGGCACAGGTGTCATGGAGCGTATCGATGTGGGCAGCACCGGCGTATCCACCGTGACCATTACCCTGGAGGATATCTATGGCAATGTGTCCACTGCCAAGACCTTCATCTTTGTGGAAGGCCTCCTGGCAGACCTGGATCAGCCCCTGACCGAGGCGATGTTCCCCGATGATGCCCTGCGGGAGGCTATTGAGGATGTGGCTGGTTCCACGCTGCGGGATGTCATGGACTTCACCGGCGCTATGGACCTGTCCGGCCGTGGTATCTCCGATCTCACCGGTCTGTCCATCCTCACCGGTGTTACCGAGCTGGATCTCAGCGGTAACGACATCACTGCCCTCACCGCCGCTATGATCCCCTCCACCCTGACCAAGCTGACTCTGGGTGACTGCGACGGGCTGACTTCCATCAACCTGAACAATGTGACCAAGCTGGAGCTGGTGCTGGGTGACCTGCCCGCACTGACCGACCTGTCCGCTGTGGGCTTCGGTGCCTTCGACTTGAACCTTACCGGCTGCCCCGAACTGCGGAACCTGTACCTCAACGGTTCCCAGCTGACGACGCTGGACATCACCGCCAATACCAAGCTCCGTAACTTCTGTATCGACAACAGCCAGATCGGCACCCTGAAGGCTGCGGACGCTGCGGCTTACACCGATGCCTACTACTGGGTCTGGACCGGTGCCAAGCTGGATCTCACCGACAAGACCGAGGCCGGTAAGCTGGCCTCCGGTATGAAGGCCTATTTTGATAGCGCTGACCTGGCGGAGGAGATCGCAACGGAAGAAACCGTTCTCGCTGCCCTGGGCAACTGGTATTCCTATACCGGCAATACCCGGATCGCGGACCTGGGCGGTGCCGGTGTGGTGACCAAGATCGAATACTACAATATCTATGCTTCCATCTATGGCGATGCCTATAGCCTGAGAAATGCAACCATCTCCATTTCCGACGATGGGGAGAATTTCACCAAGGTGATGGATCACACCTCCGATGGTTACCAGAACGACAACACCATCGCCCTGCCCGAGGGCACCAAGGCCCACTATGTGAAGATCGAGAGCAATGACGGCTTCTATATCCGGAATGTGAATGTCAAGGGTTACGCCATCGCTCCCACCGGCTTCTACTACGGCGGCCAGCAGCCTGCCATGGAGAAGGACGACATGGAGACTCTGGTGGTGGAGGATGACGGCACGACCCACCAGCTGAAGGACATCCTCACTGCCTGGTACAAGAGTGCCCATACCATCGCCTCCGGGACCCACGGAGAAGAGCTGATGGATGCGGACTGGATTGACATGGATTACCTTACCGTCCAGGCTGTTATGCCCACCGGCGTGAAGGTCGTCATTACCGACGGCGAAGGCAATGTCTATCAGTATCCCACCGATGGGCCCGTCCTGGGCAACATCGAGACGGAGAAGCTGAATGTTTCCGCCGAAACCGTCTACACTGCCAACGAGTACGACGGCGAGGAAGGCTACCGGATGTTTGACGGCTCCACCACCTCCAAGTGGTGCGGCAGCGAAAGCGGCAACTGGCTGGTGTTCCAGCTGGATGAGGCCCGGGTCCTGGGCCAGTGGTACACCCTCCACGCTGGCGCCGAGGGCGCTGGCATGATCACTGCCGCATTCCGTCTCCAGGTTCTGAACCCCGATGTGATGGCGGAAGAGGAATACCTGGCCCTGGATGAGAGCGGCAAGCGTGCGGTTGCTGGCAACGCCGACAACTGGATCGATCTGAGTGTTGTCACCGGCAACACCGAGAATGAAGTCACCACCGAGGTGGACTACGACGGTCTGAAGAACGCCCAGGTCTACCGCTTCGTGGTGGATGAACCTGCCCAGCCCGATGGCAACTCCTGGGGTGCTCTGCGTGTCTATGAGATGGAGCTGTACGCCTACGAGGGCGAGCTGGGTGCCGATATCAACGGCCTGTTCCAGGCGGACAATGCCGGCACCTACGGCGTTTCCTTCCAGAAGGCCGGTTCCGAGCTGGCGGCTACCACTGTCACCGTGGACCATGCTTACGGCGAGTGGACCCAGACCAATACCCCTGCCTCCTGCGAAGAGCCTGCCACCTACGAGCGCACCTGCGAGAACTGCGGCCATCTGGATACCAAGACCGTGGAGAACGAGCATCAGTGGGATGCGGGCGTGGTTACCGAGCCTTCCTGCACCGAGGGCGGCTACACCACCTACACCTGTACCGTCTGTGGCCAGACCCACATCGGCCAGGAGACCGAGGCCCTGGGTCATGACTATGACTCCGTGGTCGTGAAGCCCACCAAGACTGAGAAGGGCTACACCGAGCATACCTGCAAGCGCTGCGGTGACACCTATCGGGATAACTTCACCAACCCCACCGGTCCTGTGGATCCCGAATCCCCCGCCACCGGCGACACCTTCTCCGAGCTGTGGATCCCCGCCATGATCATCGCCCTGATGGGCGCTGTGGCGGTGCTGGTCGTGGGCAAAAAGCGCCTGTTCTGAATCTGAATCCCTTCGGATAATCCCCCTGGGGCTGCCGGAAAACGGAAGTTTTTCGGCAGCCCCTTTCTTTGTACAAAGCATCCTCCCTGGTAGGGAGGCACCCCGGTTAAAGCCTCCCCCCGGTAGGAAAGTAAAAAGGTCACACCGCTAAAGCCTCCCCCTGGTAGGGGGAGGTGGCAAAAATCTCTGATTTTTGCCGGAGGGGGTGGAAGGTCAATACTTCTGCGGTAGTCGATAGCTTCAATCCCCTCAGTCATGCTACGCATGACAGCTCCCCTTACTAAGGGGAGCCTTTGGGGGGTGTATCCCATGCCAAGGGGAGCCTATGAATCTGCCCGATTCTCTTATCAAGGGGAGCGCACATAAAAAATCGCCGTGCCCGGGTGGGCACGGCGATGATAAAATGGCCTGTCAGCTGTTTCTGACCTGCATGAAGAGCTTTTCCATGAACTGGGAGATCTCCTCCGGCAGGAAGGAGAAACCGACACCATGGTCCAGCACGGACGCCTCGGGATAGACCACTTCGCTGGCGGCCATATCCGGGTCCATATAGTTCTTTGCCTCGGAGATGGGGGAGCCGTAATAGATATAATCCATATTGGCACCGGAGATCTCCGGGTCGCAGAGGAAATTGATGAACAGCTCCGCCGCTTCCTTCTCCTGGCAGCAGGTGGGAATGCACATGGCATCCACAAAGAGGTTGAAGCCTTGCTCCTGGGGAAAGTAGAAGGCAAGATTTTCATTGTCTTGCATCATGGACATACAATCGCCGGCGTAGTAGGGGGCGATCCAGGCGTTTTCCTCCCCCATGCTGGCGTAGACCTGGTCCATGACATACTG
>CAYRYT010000039.1:136-13713 GCA_964428625.1 uncultured Oscillospiraceae bacterium
CCATTTTAATGTTTGTATCTGTAGCAGTTGTATTATTCACATTAGGTGCAACCATTTTAATGTTTGTATCTGTAGCAGTTGTATTATTCACATTAGGTGCAACCATAGCCATATCTTTGAGTTGCACTTCATCCGTGTTGGCGTTAGGATATACCATTTTCATATCGGTATCTAATAGTTCGATTGTGTTAGCATTAGGAGCTACCATTGCTATATCGTGTTCTGGTATTAGTCCGTCATTCTCGTCCATCTTAACCATCTTGATTTCTCTATCTTCGATGATGTTAGTAGGTGGCATAAGTTTAGGTAGCGGTAAGTCGTATTTGAATTCCATTGGTTCTCGTGTAGCGTTAACCTGTGGAATTTCTTTTTCTTGGATTACTGTATTATTGTTATTTGAAGACACATTAATTATTTGTGGTTCAAACTTTGGTTTTTTAGGGATTACAAAAAAGTAACCGACTTCTTTCATTTCTTCAATTCGGGGCAATGTTATATCCTAAATGTTGTTTTTGATATTATAAGAAGATATAGTAAAAAATCAAGTCTATTCGTGTTTATATACGAAATGGCAGTCTGGGATTTCTTTGTATGTTGGTTTGTATACTCTGAACCTATCTTGTGTTAATTGTTCGCCTTCTTTTAGGATGATACGGTCTACATTCATATTGAAAGTGTTTCTAAATATTTGTTGTAGGTATTGCCTTGTATATATTCCTATGATATAATTTGTATGACTTGGATAGGTATATTTTTCTATATTGAATACTATTCCGTCGTCGTAAATATCAAAATGCCAATTCTTTAATATGTTATTATAAAATTTGGCTACTTCGTCACAGTTGGCAAAGTTCTCAAATATGTATTTTACATTATCCTTAAACATAATGCAGGTGTAACAAAATTCATAGCTTCGTCTTATTATCATAAATAGTTGTTCGTTATGTTTTATCATTGCACTACCCTTACAAATTTTATTACTTGAGGATTTGTATACGATACCTTAAAGTCTGCATGTAGTTTATCTATCATATAAAAGTCTTTCTCTTTTTGGTAGTTCTCATATGATACAATAAACCATACTTCTTTGTTAGCGTTTCTAAAACTAAAAGCTATATCATCATTACCAATGATTCGTGTAACTATACATTTCATATTTTCGTAAAACGCCAAATCTGAAAGAAAGTCGTCGAATACATATTGCACCTGATTAGCAGATAGAAATTGCAAGAATCTATATTCACAGTTATTAAAGTTGATTATGAAATGGTTGTCATAATCTATTATTAGTTTATGTAGTTCTGTGCACTCTTTAATCATAGGACATCTAAATACTTAGCGTTAGCAACATTAGTCTTATACATATTAAGCCCGAGTTTGAAATATGAAACCAAGTCTTCTTTAGTCTCATCTGTAAACGAGTCTAATTGCTCTTTGTTGTATATTCTATACTTGATAGAGAATATAGGGTCTTCACACATATAGAGATAGTTTTCTTTTATTTCGTCTAATGTCATTTTAGGCAACTCGTCGAGCATTTTATCGGCGAGCATTGTTTTAACCTTTTGTTGTTTCTCTGTAAGTTCTATCATAGGTATCCTTTAAAAATATCAGTCGGGGGTTAAAATTATGATTAAATAATATATGAGAAATGTATATCTTGTTACAGTCAACGTCCCCCGACTGCACAGTATTATTGTTTTAATATAATCGACAAATAAATATTAAACTTAAACAAATAATTGTCGATAATAATAAACAGGAGCAACTAATGGCAAATAAGAATGATTTTGATGAAGGTTATTTAGATAAGGAAGCACTTGAGAAATTGGGCTTAATGTTTTCTATTGGACTTAAGCAACCTGGTGTGGACTTTGAAAACATAATTCAAAATCTATACGAGCTTATAGATGAGTGTGAAGACTTTACTCAATTTGAAAGGTTTGAATATAAAAATGCATTAACTATGACGGTTAATTTATTTTACAGGTATATAGATAATAGAAAAGTCCATTAAGAGGTAAGAATTGTCCCTTAATTTTTATGCGGTGTTACCTGCTAACATTAGATATGATAAAAGTTTGCGCCCTATGGCAAAGTTATTGTATGCAGAGATAACTGCGCTTTGTAGCGAGAAGGGATATTGTTTAGCGCCACCTAATTACTTTACAGAGTTTTTAGAAGAGACTGCTGACAAAGTAGCCGAGTATATCAAGCAGCTGCAGATGAAAGGCTATATTTATATAGATTATGCGTTGGGGGATAGGAGGATATATATATCCAACTTCCCCGTCAACCAACCTCAACTAATACAATCAGAGCCAGCCGACAAATCAGGATACGAGAAATTCTTAAATACATTTTTAGATTACTACACTAGACTAACAGGACGTATGGCAACAGACCTATCTCAAGTCCCATTCTTCAAAAGAGTTGAAAACCAAACTGAAATGCAACGGCTATTTGAAAACCGTAAATATGATTACAAACAGAGTTTTGATATGGCATATAAGGTTGCATCCAAACGTGACCCTGACAAACGTTTCTTTGCATTTTGGGAATCACTCAATGCTTACATGAACAGAGGTGATGATAATATAGACAGAGTGAACAAAAAGAAAAAGTCATTCCTACAAAAATTAGAAGAAGAGGAACAAGCACGCAAGGAAGAAATCAAAAGAGATGCAGAGGCAGAGGGACTATCGGTTGAAGAGTATCGAGAGCGTAATAAAGATTTTATATCTAATATGTTACACAAATTAGGTAGATAAAGCAGGGGGTTGGTTAATTTACTAATTGCGCAAACAACTTTTATGCCCTGCTTAATTATTACATATCGTCGCCAGCGAAACAAACAAGATTATCTTCGGAGTTCTTAGTATCTTCGTCTTCGGTTACTGAAAATGCTTTCTTGGTTTTTTTTACTTTAACGCCGTTTATGATTTCGTATTCTTCTTTATCGATTACTTCCATCGGACACTCCTTAATAAAAGTATCCTGCAGCAATGCTGCAGGTGTAGCAATAGATCGAAATCTACGCTTGGTCAGTAAAGTATATATATCACACTTAATTAAAAAAGTCAAGTGTAAAATTATTTCGTAGTTAAGTAAACCGTATTAGCATCTTTAGAATTCAAGTTATTATAAGCTGTTTCTGTAAGCACTTGTGTGAGTAAAGGCTTTTTACTGAAACTGCTATAGTTTCCATTGGCATCCATTTTTATCTCATAGAAATATAAACCAGTAACACCGTGCATTCCACCTGTCTCGTTGTAGAAAGTTGGTTCATAGCAAATAAATCTTATAACCCTAATATTATTTACGTCTTTATAAGTATAAGAGTTTAAGATATTAACTCTACAACTTATTTGATTGTCTAACATGAAATAACTATTCATATTTGCTGTATTGTTGTTATCATATAATTTATTAAATGATGCTTTTGAAAATAATGTATCGTCTTTATTAAGATCATCTACCTTGGTTGCTTTAAAGAAACCTCTTGTAATAGGTATTTGAACAGATTTATTTTCAAGTGCTTTTATTCTTTGTTCGAAACTACTTGGGTCTGCTGGTAATTTACTACCAAAAGCTATTCTCATAATAATATCCTTTTTTGAGCCAGCCTCAACTGAGCTCTTATAATTTTTTATGTAATTATACTAAATGAAAAAAAAAAAAATCAAGTATCCTTTTTCTCGGATAGGTTGAGTAGCTTTTGTATATCTTCTGGGGTTAGTTCTAATTGTTTCTCTTCTTCTTTTTTAGCTTTGAATTCTTCTAATTCTCTATCGGCTTCTAATACTACCATATCTTTTCGTAAGTCTCGCATCATATCTATAGCCTCTCGGTAGAACTTTAATGATGTGGCTGCTAACTTAAGGTTATTATCGCCCTCTGCGTCCTCTTGCATATTAGCAGAGCGTTCTACTAAGTTGTTAGCCATATTAGATAGTATCTTCTCCATTGCTATCATAGTCTTGGCATAAGTAAGATTAGAATACTTCTCGGCTATTTTACTGTTTAGTAATGACAGGTATCCGTTAGCCTTCGCATCATATTGGGACATAGACATAACAACCTGTTTGAACTCTGGCAATGTAACATCAAGTCCTAAAGAGTTGCGTATCTCTGTATATATGTTTTCGAGGTCTCGGTTTATTTCGTTGTAGTCGTCTATTGAGGCGAGGTAGATATTTTTCTCTTTGTTTATTTGGTCGTGTAGAGATAATGTCTTAAGGTTATTATCCACTTCGTCTTTGAGCGACGTTTCTATAATTTCAAATTCGGTTTCGTGTATTTCACCGTTTATATCATCGGCTTTGCTCTTGAACCCTTTTAACTCTATCCAATTATGATTACAGATATTACCCTCTGCGTATTCTGTATTGGTTGGTAGTAGATCTTTCGATTCAATGTCTGCACGTTCGCCACATATGCTACATAAAAAAGTCATAAAATTATTATAACATACTATTCAACTTTTTAGAATATTTGTCGATAATAGAGTAAATAAATTAAAAGGGGAATATATGTTCGCATTAGAAATTAAACAAGATGATTACGGTGTATACAGTTTACACTTTTCTTCAAAAGACCAAGCTATGATTATGAAGTATTACGAGATGATGCTTAAAGAAAGTATGAGTGCTAAACCTGCACCAAAGATAATGTTGGCAGAACCAACAGAGATAGAAATACCAATCAAAGAAAATATAGTGCCGTTTGTATCGCCTGCTATTGTTTCTACAGAAAATGTAGAGACTACATTGCCAGAGCATAAATTAGAAGAGTGCAAGATGGAAGAGGAATGCATAACAGAGATGTCGCAGGAAGAGTTAGACCAATGCTATGCTAAACATATAGAAGAAGAGCATAAAGAACAGTTAACTAACGAACAGAAAGAAGAACAACAGTGGAACGCAGATATAGCCAAGATGGAAGAAGAGAAACAGAATAAGCGTAACTCTTTTTATCAGAAGTTATTATTCTCAATTATGAGCGAAAGCACTACTATTTTCACAATGTTGAGTGCAGGTAAACCGATAGGAAGTAGCGGGACTACATTAATGGTAAATTTACCAGATGCGATATACGATTCGATAATGAATGATAAGAGGGCGTCGCATATTATTAGCACGCATTTAGAGAAGGTAGCGCCAGGCAAGAACCTTAAGATAGAGTTTAATACAGCGCCCCCTGAAATATTAGAGGATAAGTTGTTTCGGACATTAGGTGCTGAGAAGGTGGGAGTAGAACCGAATAAGGAACATTACACACCTGCGCAACCGATAAGTTAGCTATTTTTCATAAATTTATATATTCCTTTTTTTTTATTGTTTATTGGGGGTGTAAAATCCCCCATATATTATTATGAGACGAAAACACGAAGAAGAAGACAGTCAAAAGATAATAGTTGCCTATTGCAGGAAACTTCACATACCGATATTAGGTTCGGCATCAGGTATCTACGTATCTGATATACGGACAGCTATGAGGTTTAAGGCATTGGCAATCATAGCAGATAAAGGACAGCCCGATTTATTTATACCTGTGGTTAAGAAGGACGAGGAAGGTAATGTATTATTCTCGGGCTTAATGATTGAGTTGAAGAAGAAAGGTGGCAAGGCAACCAAAGAGCAACTCGAATGGATAAACTATTACAACAAGAACGGCTACTACGCCCGTGTCATAGAAGGACACGACAACGCAATCGAACTAATCAATAACTATATAAATGGAACATTGTAAATATACTTTACTTTTTGTAAAAGATAATTTACAATATACTATAATATTGGTAAAGGGGGCTACGATGAGAGTAGTGATAATATTTTTAGTGTTTACGAGTTTAGTGTTTGGGGATTGGGTTGTGCCTGCTACTGCGTTACCACCAAGGGCGCAGTCGTTTATTGCAACTACTTTTCCTGATGCGCAAATATGGAAAGTAGAAAGAGACGGTCTTCAATATGAGGTTAAACTTTCTAACGGTGTTGACATTGACTTTAACCTCTCTGGTGATTGGGTGAGCATAGACGGCGGGTATGTTGCTATACCTCTATCCGTATTACCACTACAGGTTGCCAATACAGTTCAACAGACTTATCCTCATACTTCGATAATAGACATTGAGAAAGAGTGGAGTAACTATAAAGTCAAATTAAATAACTTTATGGAACTTTATATTTCTTCAAGCGGACAATTAATCGGACAGAAATTTGATGATTAAAAAAAATGAGGACGGTTACTCACCGTCCTCTATATATAAATAATCAAATAAAAAGAAATTAGAGTGATTTTTCTATGAATCCTACTCGGAGAGCGTCTTCGTATATATTCTTACTTAATGGTTTTTCACCTTTAGCTTCGCATATAGCTTTATACACACTGTATTTCATTTGAGATCGCATTGCTTTTCTGAATAGGCCGAGTCCGATTGCACTAAGTCCTAAACCTGTTAATATAACAGGTGCGTTATCAGTTTGTAGAGCTAAAGCCGTAGGGAGCATTGTAGCGCCACCCAAAGCAGCAGCTTTCAAGTTTTCAGCAGACAATGCTTGGTATTGAAGTCTTGAAATAGGTTTCTCACCTTTTTTTTCGCATTCAATTCTATATGCTTCGTAGTCATATTTTCTTTTTATAGCGTTAGCCAAAGCACCACCGATTGCAGCACCAGCTACTAGGCTACTACCGAGTTTGAGGCTATTAGCATCAAAGTTAGCTTCTTCGGCTTGTTTTGCAAGTTTATTTTTAGTTATATCGAATATACCATCAACTGCAAGTCCCATGAAAGCACCTCTACCTGCTTGAGCCAATAGTTCTAAGAATTCTTTTTTGGTAGGTAAAGCAATGTATTTAGCTTTAGAGATAGGTTTTTCTCCTGATGCTTCACAGTTAGCTTTATATTTTTCGTATGACAAACCGTTTCTAATACATAATGCTGCATAAGTTAATCCAGAGGTTATTCCAGCGCCAATAGCACCAGATTTCCAGTAGCCGTTATCGATTACATTTTCTTTCGCAGTAGCACCAAGATTTTTAGCACCTGAACCTATTTTAGATAATTTATCTTTAATAGAGAAATAATACTCTTCGGCTTCTTCTTCGCGGTCTCTTGTTAAAGCATCGCCTGCCATTCCAACACCAGCTCCGATACCAGCACCTTTGAGTAAAGATTTAACATCTTTCTTTTTAGGCAACGCTATATATTTAGCTTTAGAGATTGGAGTTTCGCCTGATGCTAAGCATGCATCTTTATATTCCTCATAAGTTCTACCGTTTTTCAAACATAAAATTGCGTAGGTTACAGCAGTTCCAACACCAGCACCGATAGCGCCAGACTTCCAGTAGCCATCATCTATAAATGCTTGTTTCATTCCAATAGCACCGTCTTTCATAGAACTTGCTTTAGATTTAACTGTGTCTTTTAAATACGAACCCAATTCACCAGGTATTTTGGTAGCATTGCTAAGTCGTGATTTAATTGAAAAATCTACTCCTAATCCTCGGAGCAATCTCATTTGTTTTCGATTCATAATTTTTCCTTTTGGATTTTCTTCTTTGAAAAAAAAAAAAAAAAAATCAGTGTGTAATAATAGAATATTATAGTTGAAAAAATTGGGTTTGATGTTATAATTTCATTAAAAATTTAAGGAGATTTCAATGGTTTACCATTTCATGGTCAATTCTATTAGTGGGAATGTAAGGAACAATTTAGGGTTTATGTCTAAAAGCGTAGATGTTACTTCACTTGATGTTGAAGTAAGAATGCTTCAGGATTGCATAAAGCAATTCATAGCTCAAACGCCCGAAGAGATAGAAGAGCAAGTTAAGATAATATTGGGCAAGATAGCCTCTTTCACTGCACCAATGGATAATAAGACGTCCTACCGTGCGTTAAGTGATTATATAGCATCTTTAATGTTCTTCGGATACGAAGTGCTACTTGTTAAACGAGTTGACTTAAACGAGGACTTCCCATTAGATGACGGTATTGCTATTTGCTACCTACTTGACGAAACTACATCTTTAGTATCTAATATAGTAGAGGGCATTGGTAAAGAGTTTGACGATGTTAAAGAGCCTGTTAATATTGTTGACTCCACTATGGTTTGGATTAACACTGGGGCTGTTGCTTTCAATAGCGATATAGAACAGATAGCGTTCATCGAAAGTAAGAAGAGCCAGTATGCCAACATGAAATCGAGAGGGATGTCGCTTGACTTTGACGCCTCTTCAATTTACGAGGTATTGAGGTGCTTGCGCCAAAAACCGGTATTAGTAACTAATATCGCGCCGAATGAATTTGAAGGATAAGATGAGACGAAAGGTTATTCAAAATGAGTTAGCTCTACTAAAGATTGCTAACTACGAATATCTTATAATCGACGAATTACTTAACGAAACATACTTCTTTGAAGAGATTGCTAACACTATTAAAAATATAGAGTGCGGTAACCTCGAGTATAGCTTTCTAATCGATAACAAAAAGAAATACGAGAAGTTCGTTACGTTATTTAAAAAGTCATACAAGCGCTACTTGACGCTACTTAACGCCACGCAGTGCAACCTAACTATACTACGAGATATTAAACGCAAATACTTTGCAGAACACCGCAAGTTAGAACGACTCGTTAAGAAAGTGAGTATTGCTAAATCTTTCATCAACAAAGTAATAGACAAACGCAACTTCTTCAACAACGGGCTACCGAATAAAATAATCAAATGTCGCAATTATATCCGCCGTATCAAAGATAAGCTAATCGAGGATAACAGATACCTTGCAGTTAGCATTGCTGGACGTTACGGTATTAAGACTAACCTTGAGGATATAGTTGACGTTGGCGTGCAAGGATTAATTAAAGCAATTAATATGTTTGATGTATCGAGGGGCAACAAGTTCTCTACCTACGCATTCTATTGGACGCATGTATTTATCCGCGAGGCTATCACAGCAGACACGGGCAACATTAAGATACCTCTTTATTTAGTTAAGCGCATGCGACACATAGCTAAAGTCAACGACGAGTTTGAAAGTCTATACAACAGAGAGCCTACTATCGAAGAGCTATCTGACTTAAGTCGAATAGATATACATCACATAGAAGAACTACAAGAGTTATCTAAAATAAAAGTTGACTCGTTAAGTCGCCCTGTTGGTAAGAACGATAGAGGTAACGTTGGCGACCTAATAGCAGATAACAGACACGAGCCTAACGAACATTTAGAGAAGGTGGAACAAGGGCTTGCAGTGTTAAATGATATTGAACGCTCAATCATAATAGACTCATTCGGACTATACACGGGCAAGACACTTAACATAGCTTCAATGTGTGCCAAGCATAACATCAATAAAAAGATCTACCAAGAGATTAAGGCGTGCGCATTAGATAAAATTAAAAATGAACTGATTAACTTTTTACACTAAATGTCGATAATCATGCACAAATCTTAATAAATGTTTTTCATAATTATATGGCTTGAGCCCAACACGGGCTCAATTTTTTTTTGAACTTGTCGATAATAGATTAAATCTTTTTCTTTTTTCCAAATGTGAGGATAGCAATATCCTCACTTATTATTAAAAAGCGAAAGCAAAAAGGGGATTATTGTGTTAAATCAAAAACAACAAGAATTTGTGGATTGCAAAACTAAAAAGATATGTTTGGACGGCGTTCCTGGTAGCGGGAAGTCTCATACGCTCGTAGCAAAGTTAGTGTCCTATGTGGATATGGGAATACACCCTAAAAGAATGATGGTGTGCTGTTTCACTAACAAGGCTACAGAGTCTATTCGAAATCGTCTGTTAAATAAATTGTCAGAGAAAAATATGTTCTATGAACCATCGGACTTATGGATTGGAACTATACACAGTATTTGTTATCGCATTATTAGAGAGTATATAGATTACCTACCCGGTTATAGGCAAGGTGTTTCAATAGTTAGCTGGAATAAACAATTAAAGATAGCGGAAGAGATTATGGAATTAGTCCGCTTGAGAGGTAAGCCACCACAAGTTTTGTTACATGAAATATCGTTTACTAAAAACGACCAAGAGGATATATATAACAGCATACATTTCAGTAAAATACAATTCAGAGATGCGTATATGTTATATAACGAAAGACTTAAAGCTCAAAACCTACTTGACTTAGATGACTTATTACTTCAATGCTATGAGCTAGTAAAGATACCGTATGTATTGAAGAGCTTACAAAATAATTTCGATTGCGTATTAGTGGACGAGTTCCAAGACGTTAACTGGGTTCAATACAAGATATTCAAAATTTTAGCTTCTAAAGATGATATGCATTATGTAGTCTTTGGGGATGCCAGGCAGGCTATCTATGAGTGGCGTGGTGCTAGACCTAAATATCTTGTTAACTTCGAGAAAGATATACCAAATTCTGAAAGGTTATTCCTCGAATTGAATTATAGATGTCCGCCTAAAGTAATAGACTTAAGTGAGGCGATAATTAAAAACATAGAGGATACATCTACTAAAGTTCATAAGGCAGTGAAGACTGATGTCATAGATATACCATACGACGTCTATGTTGATAATACGGTTGAGGGCATAAATATAATAGGACGGATATTAGAACTCGATACTGACTTAAATGAGTGCGCTATACTCTATCGTAGCCAAAGACAGTCTCGTATCTTCGAAGAGGTATGTCGTGCTAACAATATACCATACATAGTAGTGGGTGCTTTCCCGTTCTACCAAAGACGAGAGATAAAAGATTGCCTTGCATTCATTAAACTACTAATCGGTGAAAGAAACGATAACGATATACTCGAAGTGATAAACACGCCGTATAGAGGTATCGGTGAGAAGACTATTGAAAAGTTACTCGCATTCAAAAAGCCATTATGGGAAGTGATAACTAACATAGAGTCTACTAACCTACCTGCTAACATAAAACGAAACATAACCTCGTTCAGACACATAATTAAAAAGTATACTATCAAAGATAAGACGAAGTTCACTCAAATACGAGATAATGTTTATCAACTACTTGATGAGACTATGTATATTGAAACCGAGTTTGGTAAAGAGAGCACGGAACAGCAAAACGAAAGGCGTGGTAATATCTACGAGCTCTTTGGCGCTATAGATAATCATATGGCGGAAGGGCATACAATCTATTCCTTCTATGATTTCATCATGGACTTCAACAGTAAGCAAGAAGATAACAATGGCGTTAGAATAATGACAATGCACGCCTCTAAAGGATTAGAGTTCGATAATGTATTCGTTGCTGGTTTCTGCGATAAACATTTTATAAAAAATAACTACGACGAAGAAGTGAGATTGCTTTTCGTAGCGGTAACTAGAACCAAAGGACATCTTTACCTATCAGGCTTCGGCGATGATGCGATACCGTCATTCATATTGAGAAGATGTGCAGACTTGATAACAGTGAGAGACCACCGTGATAGTAAAGAGTTAGTGTTCTATGGCAACAAGAAAGAGTTAGATTTGCTCTGTCTTGGAAATATAACGAATGTCGCGAGGCTTGAAGCGTAACCTTTTGATTACCTTCTTCATAACGTTGCTACCGTCAGGGTTCAATACAGGCATACCAGCTTGGTCTTTAACAGGCTCTTCGGTCTCTAATGCTACTCGTGTTCCAGATTGCATTATTATCTCATCGTAGTCAGGTATGTTCTCTACATAAAGCACGTTACCAACTTTTAAGTAAGCCTTGAGTTCGTCCACTGAATACTCGCCACCTACTTTAGTTTCAAACTGCGTGATTAAATCGTTGATCTCTAATTCGTTTAGCACATTCGAGTAGTAGATATTCAAGTAGAGCGGAACTTCTTGTTCTTTAGCCTTCTCGAATACTATCTCTTCTTCAACCTTGTAGTCGAATATGATAGAGTTTTTGAATTCGGTCTCTAACGCAGCACCCCATGCGGAATTATCTTTAAGAGCGTAGGTAATTAATATCTGCCCGTTGATAATCTGTAGGTTGAAGCCCACGAAGTATTGCGACAGTTTAGCCGTGATTACTTCTTTGATTGCGTTGAACGAGCTTATATAGTTACGGTCTCTATAGTTGGATACCACTTTCGTCTTTAATTGTGATATTGAAGACTCTCTCGCTACGGATGAAATGTTAGTTATGTTCGGCATGTTATCTTTGTATAAGAAACCTTGCAACGATTTTAGTAGTGTAGGTGATATGTCGCCAATGTTATCTTTAACCTGCTTGATACACTTGAAGGTATACTTATCCGCTTCCTTGAATTGATAGTATCCGTATATGCGCACAGAATAGTTAGGTGGCACGGTGCATACATAGTAAGGTATAGCCTCGTTCACATACTTGGCATTTGTGGTATACATATAGCCAACATACTTAGCATCGCCCCGTTGCTCTATCGGTATAGTGTCAACGTTATAAATCTTCTGGTCGTTCTTAAACAGCAACAAATCTTCAGATAGGTTCTCGTCTGGTATATCTAATATATACGAGCTTGAGAATAGCCTTGTATCTACAGTGCCTTCGTTATCGTAGGAGACGATGTCTGAACCTACTATCAAAGTTAGCGACACGTTGTTTTGCGACACATCGTAATTACCGTCATCGGCGTAATACAGTTTATAGTTTGATGATTTGGACTCTAACAGGTCGAATGCTTTAACTGATTGGTTAGTTGCAACATACATATCTTGTAGCTTGAGTCGTTGGCAGTATCCTCTACTCACGGGCGTAAAGTTGTCGTGGCAGAGTGCTAATATGGAGTCAGTTTGTAATGCGGTAAGGAGAGAGCCCTCTCTTAATACCGAACCAGAGTTCAAAGTCGTAAGGTATACACTTTCAGTCATAAGGGCGGTAAGTATATCTAATATCTCGCCTTTATAGTTGTAGTCTTTGATTATCTTTTCTAATTGTTCTTTAATGTTTTCTCGGGTTAAAACTGACATATCATATCCTCTGTATTCTATCTACCTCTAACGGCGTGATGTTCTGCAAGTTGATTGTAGAGGTAATCGATTTATTATAGTTTAATTTTATCGTTAAGACAATAACGTCGAATTCAAATTCAAGGTTAGAAAACAAAAGCACATCTTTTAAGAATTCTGTTAACTTCTTCTCAAATAAGTTCAAGTCGAATATGTTTTCTGAAATAATACTTATTGTTAACTTCTTGTTGTTTTGGTCTATCTCTGATACTCGTAGTTTAAGTCCGGTGAAGTTTGCTATCTTATCTACTACTGCATTCAGTCCAATGTAAGAGTAGATTACATTAAGTGCGAAATTCATTTCTTCGTAGTTCAATGCGTTGAGTGCGAAGTTCTCGAAGAACTCTACTCCGATAGGGTATCGCATCTTCACTAAGTAGTCGGAATGTTCTATTGGGTGGTCGTAGTAGTATCGTGATAGTATCTCGTAAACATCTTGCACTATCTTAAACTTATCTTTTATATTCGGGGTAAAAGATTCTAAAACGACGATGTCTTTTTTTTCCATGAGGAGATTATACTATAGATTCACGGATTTTCAACATTATTAGTGTAGTAATAATAATTGCTACCAACTTGTGTGTTATACCAGTTCTGC